>NZ_JBCEWQ010000159.1:0-19582 GCF_038448545.1 Streptomyces sp. CLV115 | reverse complement strand
GTGCCCGGGTTTGGGGAAGGGGCGGGTAGGGGACAGGCCTCGCGCAGCGCCCCAGCCCCAACGCCCCAACGCCCACCCGCAGGCACATATCCCAGGCCGCGAACCGCGAACCTCAGACCCAAACCCCATGCCGCGAACCCCCACAGCCCCAAACCGCAGACGCAAACCACAGACACGAACCACAAACCGCACACCAAAAAGCCGGAGCCGGACGCCCAAACCACACGCGCCCGACCCCGGCTACAACCCCACTACAACCCGACCACCGCAACGACGCCCGAAGACGTCACCCGCAGCCGCCACTACTTCTGCCGCGACTACTTCTTACGACGACGCCCGCCCCCACCGTTCTTCTGGGCCTTGCGCCGCTCCGCCCTGGTCAGCCCGTCCGACTCGGACCCGGCCCCGGCCGCACCGTCACCGTTGGAGAAGTCGCCCTCGACGACCCCGCCCTCCCCGTCCACCGTGGGAGCGGAGAAGTGCAGCCGGTCCGGACGCTGCGGAGCATCGAGCCCCTTGGCCCGGATCTCCGGACGCGCCGCCGGCACGGCATCCTCCTTGGTGAGCGAGGTGCGCTCGGCCTCGTCCTGCACCGGCACCTCCTCCACCTGCTGCTCGACCTGGACCTCCAGGTTGAACAGGTAGCCGACGGACTCCTCCTTGATGCCCTCCATCATGGCGTTGAACATGTCGAAGCCCTCGCGCTGGTACTCGACCAGCGGGTCCTTCTGCGCCATGGCACGGAGGCCGATGCCCTCCTGGAGGTAGTCCATCTCGTAGAGGTGCTCACGCCACTTGCGGTCCAGGACGGACAGCACCACACGCCGCTCCAGCTCACGCATGATGTCCGAGCCGAGCTGCTTCTCACGCTCGTCGTACTGCTCGTGGATGTCGTCCTTGATGGACTCGCCGATGAACTCGGCCGTGATCCCCGCCCGGTCGCCGGCCGCGTCCTCCAGCTCGTCGACGGTGACCTTCACCGGGTAGAGCTGCTTGAACGCGCCCCACAGACGGTCCAGGTCCCACTCCTCCGCGAAGCCCTCGGCGGTCTCCTGACGGATGTAGTCGTCGATCGTGTCGTCCATGAAGTGGCGGATCTGGTCCTGCAGATCCTCGCCCTCCAGGACCCGGCGACGCTCGCCGTAGATGACCTCACGCTGCCGGTTGAGCACCTCGTCGTACTTCAGGACGTTCTTGCGCGTCTCGAAGTTCTGCTGCTCGACCTGCGACTGGGCCGACGCGATCGCCCGCGTCACCATCTTGTTCTCGATCGGCACATCGTCCGGCACATTGGCCATCGACATGACGCGCTCGACCATCTGCGCCTTGAACAGCCGCATCAGGTCGTCGCCGAGCGACAGGTAGAAGCGGGACTCGCCCGGGTCGCCCTGACGGCCGGAACGACCACGCAGCTGGTTGTCGATACGCCGCGACTCGTGCCGCTCGGTGCCCAGGACGTACAGCCCGCCGAGCTCCTTGACCTCTTCGAACTCCGCCTTGACGGACTGCTCGGCCTTCTCCAGCGCCGCGGGCAGTGCGGCCGCCCACTCCTCGACGTGCTCGACGGGGTCGAGCCCGCGCTGGCGCAGCTCCGCCTCGGCGAGGTCGTCGGGGTTGCCGCCGAGCTTGATGTCGGTGCCTCGTCCGGCCATGTTCGTCGCGACCGTGACCGCGCCCTTGCGGCCGGCCTGGGCGACGATCGTCGCCTCACGGTCGTGCTGCTTGGCGTTGAGGACCTCGTGCTGGACACCGCGCTTGGAGAGCTGCTGCGAGAGGTACTCCGACTTCTCGACCGAGGTGGTGCCGACCAGGATCGGCTGCCCCTTCTCGTGCTTCTCGGCGATGTCGTCGACGACCGCGGCGAACTTCGCGACCTCGGTGCGGTAGATCAGGTCCGACTGGTCGGCACGGACCATCGGCCGGTTGGTCGGGATCGGCACCACACCGAGCTTGTAGATCTGGTGGAACTCGGCGGCCTCGGTCATCGCCGTACCGGTCATGCCGGAGAGCTTGCTGTAGAGGCGGAAGAAGTTCTGCAGGGTGATCGTGGCGAGGGTCTGGTTCTCGTCCTTGATGTCCACCCCTTCCTTCGCCTCGATCGCCTGGTGCATGCCCTCGTTGTAGCGGCGGCCCGCGAGGATACGGCCGGTGTGCTCGTCGACGATCATGACTTCGCCGTCGATGACGACGTAGTCCTTGTCCTTCTTGAAGAGTTCCTTGGCCTTGATGGCGTTGTTGAGGTACCCGACGAGCGGCGTGTTCACCGACTCGTAGAGGTTCTCGATACCGAGCCAGTCCTCCACCTTCGAGACACCGGGCTCGTGGATGGCGACGGTCCGCTTCTTCTCGTCGACCTCGTAGTCGCCGGTCTCCTCGATGCCCTTGAGCGGGTTGCCCGCCTCGCCCTTGGTCAGCCGCGTGACCAGCTTGGCGAAGTCGCCGTACCACTTGGTGGCCTGGTCGGCCGGGCCGGAGATGATCAGCGGCGTACGGGCCTCGTCGACGAGGATCGAGTCGACCTCGTCGACCACGGCGAAGTTGTGACCGCGCTGGACGAGCTCGTCGGCGGACCACGCCATGTTGTCGCGGAGGTAGTCGAAGCCGAACTCGTTGTTCGTGCCGTACGTGATGTCGCAGGCGTACTGCTCACGGCGCTGGGCCGGCGTCATGTTGGCGATGATGCAGCCGACGGTCAGGCCGAGGAACTTGTGGACGCGGCCCATCATCTCGGAGTCGCGCTCGGCGAGATAGTCGTTGACCGTGATCAGGTGCACGCCCTTGCCGGAGAGCGCGTTGAGATACGCCGGCAGGGTACCGACCAGGGTCTTGCCCTCGCCGGTCTTCATCTCGGCCACATAACCGAGGTGGAGGGCTGCGCCGCCCATCATCTGAACGTCGTAGTGGCGCTGTCCGAGGACCCGCTTCGCGGCCTCACGGACGGTCGCGAATGCCTCGGGGAGCAGGTCGTCCAGGCTCTCGCCGTCCGCGTACCGTTCCTTGTACTCGTCGGTGAGCGCCCGCAGCTCGGCGTCGGAGAGGTTGACGAAGTCCTCTTCGATGGAGCTGACCTGGTCCGCGATGCGGTGCAGTTTGCGCAGGATCTTGCCTTCGCCTGCACGCATGAGCTTGTTGAAGACGGACACTGAGGCTGGTCTCCTTGCCGGTCGGGCCTGGCACTGGGTCGTGTTATGGACTCTGGCGCGGGCACGGCAGGTGGGCCCCACCGCAACGGCCATCGTAAGCGAGGACCCCGCCGCCCCGGGAGGGCTGCCGCCGCGTTGGCCCCGCTGTCCCCTCCGAGTCAACGGCCGGGGGGCGCCGAAGGTGCCGGGAAGTCCGAAAAGTGTTCGCTTCCCGAGCACACCCTCACCAGAATCCCTTCATGGAGCCGATCACCCTCACCAGCGACCGTCTGCTGCTGCGCCCCTTCACCGAAGGGGACGTGGACGCGATCCACACCGCCTGTCAGGACCCGGACATCCAGCGGTGGACGGTCGTGCCCTCCCCGTACAGCCGCGCCGACGCGGAATTCTTCGCGGGGAAGCTGTGCCCCGGTGGCTGGCAGGACGACTCCATGTACAACTTCGCGGTGGTCCTGCGCGAGAGCGGCGCCCTGACCGGCGCCCTCGGCATCAATCGCCGCAACCTGCCGGGCACGTACGAGGTCGGGTTCTGGACCGCCGCGGAGCACCGGGGCCGCGGCTACATGACGGAGGCGGTGCGGTGCGCCGCCCGCTGGACCTTCACCGAGCTGGGCGGCGACCGGCTGGAGTGGCGCGCCGAGGTGGGCAACGCCCCCTCGCGTGCCGTGGCGCTGAGGGCCGGTTTCCTGATGGAGGGCGACCAGCGCTCGGGCCTGCTCAACAAGGGTGTGCGGCGCGACTCCTGGATCGGCGCGCTGCTCCCTTCCGACCTCGGCCTGCCGGGCACCCACACCTATCTGCCCGCCCCCTGACCCGTCGGCCGGGGTTCCACAGGAACCCCGGCCGGCTGTCAGTGCCTGCCTCTAGGGTTCGGGGCATGACGTCTGTGCCGCCTCCCGCCGTTGAACTCTCCGCCGACCAGGCGCGCAGGATCGCCCTGCACGCCCAGGGCTTCCTCGGCGCTCCGGACCGCCGGGCCGGGGTTCCGGGCGTGCTGCGGCACCTGGGTGCCGTACAGCTCGACACGATCTCGGTGCTCGCGCGATCGCACGAGCTGATTCCGTACGCGCGCCTCGGCGCGGTCGGCCGGCGCACCGTGGAAGAGGCGTACTGGTCGGGCGGCCGCACCTTCGAGTACTGGTCGCACGCGGCGTGCATCCTGCCGGTCGAGGAGTGGCCGCACTTCGCCTTCCGCCGTCGCGCCTACCGCTCCCGCCCGCACTGGCACCACGATCTGCCGGACGGCGCGTACGAGACGGTGATCAAGCAGCTGCGCGCCGAGGGCCCGCTGACGGCGACGGAGCTGGGCGGCGCGAAGAACGGCGGGGAGTGGTGGGACTGGTCGGCTTCGAAGGTCGCCGTCGAGCGGGCCCTGATGTACGGCGAGGTGGTGTGCACCGAGCGGCGCAGCTGGAAGCGGGTGTACGACCTCGCCGAGCGGGCCCTGCCCGACGACGTGCTGCACGACGATCTGGACGACACGGAGTGCATGCGGCGGCTGGTCGCGCTCGCGGGGCAGTCGCTGGGGGTGGGCACCCGCGCGGACATCGCGGACTACCACCGGCTCAAGGGCGAGCAGTTCGACGCGGTGGTGGCGGATTCCGGGCTGGTGCCGGTGTCGGTGCAGGGCTGGGCGAAGCCGGCCTGGGCGGACCCGGCGGCGCTGGCCTCGGAGCCGCGCGGACGGCACCGTACGACGCTGCTGTCGCCGTTCGACTCACTGGTCTGGGAGCGGGCGCGCACCGAGCGGATCTTCGGTTTCACCCACCGGCTGGAGGCCTACGTCCCCAAGCCCAAGCGGGTCCACGGGTACTTCGCGATGCCGCTGCTGGCGGGCGGAAGGCTCCAGGGCCGCGTCGACCCGGCGCGCGAGGGCAGCACGCTGGTCGCCCGGCAGGTGTCGTTGGCGAGCGGGAAGGCCGTGGCCCCGATGGCCCAGGCGCTGGCGGAGGCCGCTTCCTGGGTCGGCTGTACGGATGTCAGGCTGGAGCGGGTCGACGCTCCGGAACTGCGCGGGCCGCTCGCTCAGGAAATTGCCCGCGCCCTGGCATGAGCGCGCGTTCCGGCACCCTCGCCCGGCCCTTTCGCCGGGCCGCCTCTTCCCCGATCGGCCCTTCCCCGGACGGTCACCGGATCTCCAGAATCTTCTCCCTCATGGCATAGACCACGGCTTCCATCCTGGAGTGCAGCTGCAACTTCTCCAGAATGTTGCGGACGTGGTTCTTCACGGTGTTCTCGGAAATGAACAGTTCCTTCGCGATATCGCGATTGTTCATGCCCGTTGCAACGAGTTTGAGGACTTCGAGTTCCCGGTCGGTGAGCCGGGGCGCCGGCACGAGCCTGCGCTCGTCGGTCCGCTGGATCATCGACTTGAACTCGGTGAGCAGCTTGGACGCCATGGAAGGGCTGATCTGGGACTGCCCGTCCGCGACCGCGCGAATCGCCGTGGCCACCTCGTCCGTGGAGATCTCCTTGAGGAGATAGCCGGTGGCACCGGCCTTGATCGCGTCGTAGAGGTCGGCCTCCTCGTCGCTGATCGTCAGCATGATGATCTTCGCGCTGGGCGCCACTTCCTTGATCGCCGTGCAGGCCTCGATGCCACCGCGCTTCGGCATCCGTACGTCCATCAGCACGATGTCGGGAAGCAGATCGGCGGCCTTGTCGACCGCCTCCGACCCGTCGCCCGCCTCTCCGACGACCTGGATGTCCTCCTCCTGGGCGAGGACGATCTCCAGACCTCTGCGGAAGAGCGCGTGGTCGTCCACCACGAGGACCCTGATCGGCTCCCTGCGGAAACCACTGTCCGCGCCGGTGCCGGCACCGGCGATGTCGTCGGCATCATTCGCACCACGCACGGGCCCGAAGGTGTCCGCCATTGTTCCTCCCCCTGAAGGCCATGGCCTGAAGTTCACACTGTCCGCCAACGGCAGTTCACAGAGCACCGGTTGGCTTGGGACGCCATGATTCCATGCCTGGACGTCAGAGCGGTGATCCTGTGGTCGCACGCGGGTGCCCCTGGGGGCGCACAGGCGCTCCAGGGGCACCGCGGAAGCGTGGCGTCAGCCGCCGAGCGCACCGCCTGCGCCGCCCGCCTCGTCGGCGGCCAGCGGGTCGGTCCTCAGGTGGATGACACCGTAGTCATAGGCATGCCGTCGGTAGACGACACTGGGTTCCTTCGTCTCGGAGTCGACGAACAGATAGAAGTCGTGCCCGACCAGCTCCATCTCGTAGAGCGCCTGGTCGAGCGACATCGGTGCGGCGACGTGCGTCTTCTCGCGCATCACCAGCGGACCCTCGCCCTGAATCTCCAGCGAGCCGAACCTCGTGGTGGGCACGGACTCGGCCGACTCGTCGGCGATCAGGTCGCCTTCACCGTTGAAGGACGCCGCCCCCGGCACGATCTCGCCGACCTCGGCAGCGGAAATCCGGCCATTGCCACGGCGGCTGTAGCGCTTGTCGTGCTGCTTGCGCAGCCGCGCCTCCAGCTTGCCGGTGGCCAGGTCCAGCGCTGCGTACGGGTCGCCTGCGGCCGCTTCAGCCCGGATGACCGGACCACGCGAGCGGAGCGTGATCTCCACCCGGTCGGAACGGTCGGCCTGACGGGGGTTCGGCTCCTTGGACACCTCGACGTCGAGGCTGATCACCTTGCCGTCGAACTTCTGGATCTTGTCCAGCTTCAGCTTCTCGGCCACGTGCTTGCGGAACCGCTCGGGCACCTCGGTCTTGCGGCCCTTGACGACGATGTCCACGCAGAACTCCGTTCCCGGATCACTCCACTCATCGGTGGAGCGTCTCCCTTTTGCACCAGGCCCCGGTGACAACCGGAGCCGCGGACTCGGTGACTTCCACCTCCTCCTCCCCCATCGGCGAGGACTCCACCCCACCGAATTCCAGCTTCTGGACCACTGGTGTGTTGCCTGCCCGAAACCTGGCGGTGCATTCATCGAGGTCTGGCATTCACCATTCCTCACAACTGAACATAGCCTGCCAAGCCGGATGTCGGCACCCGCTACTCGCGCGTACCTCCGTTCAGGGCGTTTTTCTCACTCACTACCTGCAACGATGCAAGTTCATTGACAGTTCCGGTTTATTTCGAATGCCGACGGAGATGCTGCGACCACGGCTGCCTGCCCACCTCTCGGGTCTGCACACGCGTGCCCGCACGCCGCCGCCACGGCCCGGGCCGCCTCGGCGAGCGAGGCTCCCGTCGTCAGAAGGTCGTCCACCAGCACCACCCGCCCGGCCGCAAGCAGCCGCTCGCCGCCGGTCTGGACCTCCAGCGCCCCCGCCAGATTCGCCTGCCGCAGGTCGGCGCCCAGCCCCGCCTGGTCGGCCACCGCACGGTGCTGCCGGAGCACCGCGACCACCCGGGCCGGGGTGCCACCACGTCTCAGTTCTCCCGCCGCGGCCAGCGCTATCCGGCGCGTCGGATCATGACCGCGTGCCGCCACCGCACGTCGCGCCGACGGCACGGGTACGAGCAGCAGGGGCCCGGCGACACCCGCATGCCCCGCCCCGGCCCGTACGGCACCCGCCAGCGCCTTGCCGAGCGCGCCCACCAGCCCCAGCTCCCCGCGCTCCTTGTGGGCCAGCAGCACCGCACGCACCGCGTTCTCGTACCCGGCGGCCGCGTACACCGTCGGCAGGCCTGCCGGCTCCGGAACGGGCCTCACCCGGCGCGGAACCCCGCCGTGGAGCTCCGCCCGGCATTCCTCGCACAGGTCTGCACGTGGCCTGCCGCAGCCACCACAGGTCACCGGCAGCACCAGGCCGGAGATCTCCCGCCACCACCCCCGCATGCCTCCACTGTGCGCCTCCCGCGGCGACCGGGCCACCCCTGTGGAAAACGCGACCGCCCGGCCTCGGCCGGACGCGTCGGACCGGTGGCTCTCAGCTCGGGTGAACGCCGGTGGCGCTCGGCCCGAGCGGATCCCGACGGCTCTCAGCCCGGGTGGACGCCGGCGGCGCTCAGCCCGGGTAGACCAGTGACGAGCCTTCCTTGACCACCGTCTGCCAGTTGTCACCGGGCGACAGCTTCACGATCCCGTCACTGGACGTGGCCGCCATCAGCGGAAGCTGCTCGTCGTCGGCCGCCGCGACCGACAGCACCTGGTTCACGCCGGGCAGCACGCCCGATGCGGACGTCGAGCCGTCCGCCTGCACGTAACGCACCTGCTGCACGCCGCCCTGCTCCTTGCCGACCACCACAAGGCGGCTGCGGCCCGACCACGACATCGCGGTCACATCCGTCAGCTGCGGCGCGGCCTGGCGCAGTTCCACCACCGACACCTGCTGCGACGATTCCCGCCCGCGCCGTTCGATCCGGCCGATCTTCAGCGTGGTGCGGCCGTCCTGGGTCACCAGCAGCGCTATCCGGACTCCGTCCGCGGACATGCGCAACGCCTCGATCCGCCCGCCGTCCAGGTCGGGCACGGCGACCTCCTGCGGCTCGCCGGTGCCTCCGGCCAGTCTCAGCAGTCTGGGCCGGTCGCGGTCCCGGTCGGCCACCCACAGGTCGCCCCTGCCGTCCCAGCTCGGTGTGGACAGACGGTTCTTCACGTCGTGGGACCTGCTGGTCACCAAGGCCGCGGGGAGGTCGGCGTCCGAGACGATGGACGACACGTACAGAGAAGTCCCGTCGCGCGAGACGGCCGCCGCCAACTGCTCGTCCCTGGCCACCCCGACCGCGCCCATCCGTACCGTTCCGTTGCCGAGCGGGCCGGCCACCGCCTCCGGGGCCCCACTGCCCTTGGTGCTGCCGGGAATTCGTTCCACCTGTCCCTTGGCGTCGACGAAGTACTGGCTGTCCGGCCCGCTCGACGAACCGTCAGGGGCGAACTCCTCCGCCTGGTCCGCGCCGAGCAGACACAGCGGGGAGCCGTCGGAACGCTGGAGTTGGACCTGTTCGACCCGGGCGGACGTCAGGTCCCTCAGGGTGTAGAGGACCTGCGAGGCCATCATGCGGCAGGTGCGCTGCCCGACGCCGTCCGCCTTCTTGTCGAGCGGGACCTTCAGTACGTTGCGGTCGTCGGGGGCCAGCGAGGTGACCCCCTTCTTCAGCGCCGTACCGGGCGGGAACCGCGATGCGACCACGGGCTGAAGCCAGCTGGTCGGCCCCGCGAGGAGGCTGCGGACTGACTGCGTCACGGTGTCCATCCCCGTGACGGGGTCCGTCCGGCTGCGGAGATAGACCGGATCGGCGACCAGGGCCGACTGCCCGTCCGACCGCCCCGCCTCGAAGTAGTACTTGTTGACGGAGCGGTAGAGACGCCTGAAGTCCGACTGCCCGAGCAGCAGGCCGTCCGAAACGCGATCGATCCGCCACTCCTTGCCGCCCGGCCCGTTCTCCTTCACCAGGTGCAGGGTCTGGTTGTAGTCCGTGGGCGCGAGCGGCTGGTAGGCACTCTGCTCGTCGACCGTCGCCACCGCCTCACCGGTCAGCGTGTAGGTGACCTCGGTGACGTCGCGTTCGCTGTCGCGCAGGGTCCGGTCGTTCCGGTTCGGTGCCTTGGTGAGCACGGTGGTGACGGCGTTCGGCTTCCACGTCCCGGCCGCCTTCTTCGTCAGGTACCGGCGGGTCGTCCTGAAGTGCGGGTCGTCACTGGTCATGGACTCCAGGAAGCCGTCGACGACCTCGTTGGGCGTGGCGTTGTCACGTGGCGCGACGGCGTACACCTGCACCTGGGAGTCGCCGGGCTGCGAGGCGTCGACAGCCTTGACGTCCCCGGTGACCGGCATCGAGCCGCACGCGGACAGCAGCACCGCACCGCATCCGAGCAGCGCGACCAGCCCCACTGCGCGTCCACGGCCGTCCTTACGACGGTCAGTCCCCACGATTCGTGTCCCCCCGCTCCGGGTCCTGCACCGCAGTGTCCAATTCGCCGCCCGACCGCTCCTCGGCGTGGCGGGCGACCACCCGTGCGCCACTACCAGGCAGGGCCGCCGGGTGGACCGAGGCCGGCGCCGTCCGGGGCGCCACCGGGGTGCGCGACGGAACGGGCAGCGCGGACCGGTCGTTGCCGCCGGGCTGGGTCGGCACGGCCGTCAGCCGGTGCTCGCTCCCGGCCTTCGGCGCGGCCGCGGCCCGTTCACGGTTGTCCCGGTTACGACGGGAGTCCTCGGGCTCCAGTGGTATCGGCGATCCGCGCAGCGGCTCGTCCGCCGTACGCGGCAGAGTCAGCCGGAACTGCGAACCGCCGCCGGGCTCGCCCCACGCCTGGAGCCAGCCGCCGTGCAGCCGGGCGTCCTCCACCGCGATGGAGAGCCCGAGGCCGGTACCGCCGGTCGTCCGCGCGCGGGCCGGGTCGGCCCGCCAGAAGCGGTTGAACACCCGCGTCGCCTCGCCCGGCTTCAGCCCCACCCCGTAGTCCCGGACGGCCACGGCGACCGCGCCTCCGGCCACTCCCATCCGCACCACCACATCGCGGCCCTCGCCGTGCTCGACGGCGTTGACCACCAGGTTGCGCAGGACACGCTCGACCCGCCGCGCATCGGCCTCCGCGATCACCGGCTGCTCGTCGCCGACCACCCGGATCCGGGTGCCCTTGCGCTCGGCCAGTGGCTCGGCCCCGCCTATCACCCGTCGTACGACCTGCCGCAGATCTATCGGCTCCGCCTCCAGCGCGGCGGCCCCCGCGTCGAACCTGCTGATCTCCAGCAGATCGGAGAGCAGCGACTCGAACCGGTCGAGCTGGTCCCCGAGCAGCTCCGCGGAACGCGCCGTCACCGGATCGAAGTCGCTGCGGGCCTCATGGATGACATCGGCGGCCATCCGCACGGTCGTCAGCGGAGTCCGCAGCTCGTGGGAGACGTCGGAGACGAAGCGCCGCTGCATCCGGGAGAGCTCCTCCAGCTGCTGGATCTTCAGCTGGAGGTTCTGCGCCATCTTGTTGAAGGCCTCACCGAGCCGGGCGATGTCGTCCTCGCCGGTGACCTTCATCCGCTCCTGGAGCCGGCCGGCCGAGAGCCGCTCCGCGATGCCGGCCGCCATGCGCACCGGCGTGACGACCTGCCGGACCACGAACCAGGCGATGGCCCCGAGCAGCACGACCAAGAAGAGTCCCGCGGTCGCCAGCGTGGTCTTGATCAGTGTCAGCGACTTCTCCTCCTGCGTCAGCGGGAAGAGGTAGTAGAGCTGGTACGGATTGTGGTCGTTGTCGTAGAGCCGCTTGCCCACGACAAGTCCGGGCTGCGGTTGCTGCCCGTTCGCGTACTGGATCTCGGAATACGTCTGGAACGCCCCGGACCCCTTGTTCACGGCATCCCGCAGGCTCTGCGGGATGCTCACCGCCTCCACGCTGCCCGAGCCGCGCGGGGCACGGGTTCCCTCGTCGGCGCTGAGCGCCACCACGTTGAAGGCGTTCTTGCCGCCGCTGGCGAGCTGATCGACGAGCTCGGTCCGCCAGGAGTTGTTGGCGGTGGCGCCGTCCGCCGTGTCGCCGCCCTGCCCACCGGGGGTGAGGGGGGCGTTCGCCTTCTCCTGGGCCGCGGCGAAACCGCCGGCCGCCTGCGTCTGGGCGGCCTTGCCCTTGGCGTCGAGCAGGCCGTTGCGCACCTGACCGATCACGACCAGCCCGAGGAGCAGCACCACACCGAGCGACATGAGCAGCGTGCCCGCGACGACCCGCAGCTGGAGATTGCGCCGCCAGAGCCTCACGGCGGGCAGCAGCGGACGCCGCACCCAACGCATCAGCAATCGCGGCACAGGACCGCCGGGCGCCCGGTCGTGGAACAACCGGCCGCCCTGCAGAAGGCGCCCCATCCGGAGCACCCGGTGTCCTGGACCGGCAGCCCGCTCCGCACGGGCTCCCGGCTCCCCGGGCTGCGGAGCAGCGCTACTCGGGGGCATGTCAGCTCGGTCCGGCCTTGTAACCGACCCCTCGGACGGTCACGACGATCTCCGGGCGCTCCGGGTCCTTCTCGACCTTGGAACGCAGTCGCTGGACGTGCACGTTCACCAGCCGGGTGTCGGCGGCGTGGCGGTATCCCCACACCTGCTCCAGCAGCACCTCACGGGTGAAGACCTGCCACGGCTTGCGGGCGAGTGCGACCAGCAGGTCGAATTCCAGCGGGGTGAGGGCGATCGACTGCCCCTCCCGCTTCACCGAGTGACCGGCCACATCGATGACCAGGTCCCCGATGGCCAGCTGCTCCGGCGCCGGTTCCTCGGACCTCCGCAGACGTGCCCTGATCCGGGCAACCAACTCCTTAGGTTTGAACGGCTTGACGATGTAGTCGTCGGCCCCGGATTCCAGGCCCACCACCACGTCAACCGTGTCGCTCTTGGCAGTGAGCATGACGATCGGCACACCCGACTCGGCCCTGATCAACCTGCAGACCTCGATGCCGTCCCTACCGGGCAGCATGAGATCGAGCAGGACCAGGTCCGGCTTGGCCTCACGAAATGCGGCAAGTGCCTTGTCGCCGTCCGCTACGAACGACGGCTCGAACCCTTCACCACGCAGCACAATCCCGAGCATCTCGGCCAGTGCGGTGTCGTCGTCGACGACAAGGACGCGTCCCTTCATAATCGACATCATCCCATTAGCTAATCGTTACCTGCGATGATCTGGCACACAGCTCGGCCAGTCCGACCCCCGTGACCGGGGAAACCGCGCCCTCCTCCGTGACGATCGCCGTGATCAGCTCCGGGGGCGTGACATCGAACGCGGGGTTGTACGCGGCGGTTCCCACCGGCGCCACGGGCAGTCCGACCGCATCCTCGCCCGCCACCCCGGCCCGCGGCGATGTGAGCTCCGTCACCTCTGCCCCCGGCCGCTGCTCGACGATGATCGACGCCCCGTCCGCGGTGCCCAGATCCACGGTCGTGGTCGGCGCGACCACGATGAACGGTACGTGGTGGTACTTCGCGAGCACGGCCAGCGGATAGCTCCCCACCTTGTTCGCCACCGACCCGTCCGCGGCGATGCGGTCCGCCCCGATGAGCACGGCGTCCACTTCCCCCGCGGCGAACAGCGACCCTGCGGCATTGTCCGTGAGCAGGCTGTACGGCATTCCGTTGCGCGCCGCCTCGTACGCCGTCAGCCTGGCCCCCTGCAGCAGTGGACGCGTCTCGTCCACCCACAGCTGCCGCAGCCGCCTTCCCCGGTGCGCGGCGAGCGCCACCGCGAAGGCTGTGCCCTCACCCCCGGAGACGAGCGCCCCCGTATTGCAGTGCGTCAGCAGACGATGCCCACCGCCCCCGGGCAGCAGCTCGTCGAGCAGGGCAAGACCATGGCGCGCCATGCGCCCGCTGGCCTCGGCGTCCTCCCGGTGCAGCATCCTGGCCTCGGCCAGCGCCACCGCCGCGGCCCGCTCCGGATCCGCGCCCTTCCCGATGGCCTCCCGATAGGCCCTCTCGGCCCGCCGTACCCCGTACCCGAGGTTCACCGCGGTGGGCCGCGCCCGCTCCAGCAGCTCCGCGGCCGACGCCATGTCGTCTCCCCGGGCGGCCGCCAGAGCCACCCCGTAGGCCCCCGCGATCCCGAGCAGCGGGGCCCCGCGCACCGCCAGCGTCCGGATCGCCCGCACCAGCGCGGGCACATCGGTACACACCAGCTCGGCCTCCTCCGCCGGCAGTCGCGTCTGGTCGAGAAGCACCAGTGCGGGACCTTCCGGCGGCTCGGCCCAACGAAGTGCGGGAAGCGCGGGGGAATCGATGCCCACCGGCGATTGCGCGTCCTGATCAGCCATCCGCCCAGTCTGCCCGGTGAGCCGCCCGCAAATGAAGGAAGGAAGGAGATGGAGCGCCCGGCCCAGACCTGGGCAACGCGTGGCACGATGGCTGCCAACCTGCCGCCCCGACGAGCGGGCAGGACCATGAAGGAGCGAGAATGAACGACACTCCGGGCTGGGCCTCGCCCGGATCCGCCCCCTCCGAGGGTCAGGGGGCCGGTGTTCCCCGGCCCTCCGAGCCCGCCGACGGCAGCAGCCCGGCAGGGAACTGGTCTCCCGCGCAGCCGCCCGCAGGGCAGTGGTCCCCACCGGGCACTCCCGGCTCCGGTCGTGGCGCACCACCTCCCGCAGGCTGGGGCGGCGGACCGCAGGGCCCCGGCTGGGGCCGGCCGCCCTTCGCCGCCAAGCCCGGTGTCATCCCGCTCCGGCCGCTCGGCGTCGGCGAGATCCTCGACGGTGCGGTCTCCACGATGCGCGCCCACTGGCGCACGGTCCTCGGCATCACACTCGCCGTGTCCGTGGTGGCCCAGATCGCGATCATCCTCGTGGAACGGTTCCTGCTGCCGGAGCCTCCGCGGATCGATCCGAACGCCACCGGCTCGGAAGCGCTGCGGCAGGCCACCGACTCGGCACAGTCGACCCTGTTCAGCAGCCTGCCTTCGCTGCTGATCACCATGATCGCCACGCTGATCACGACATCCGTGCTGACCGTGGTGATCAGCCGCTCCGTGCTGGGCCGCCCCGTGACGCTCTCGGACGCCTGGGCCGAGGCCCGGCCACGGCTTCCTCAGCTGCTGGGGCTGACCCTGCTGCTGGCCCTGATCAGCGCCGCCGTCCTGGCAGTGGGTCTGATGCCGGGCATGCTCATCGGCTCCGCCGCGGGGGCCGGGCTCGCCCTCCTCGGATTCATGGCCGCGCTCTGCGTCGTCATCTGGCTGATGGTCCGCTTCTGCCTCGCCTCTCCGGCCCTGATGCTGGAACGCCAGTCGATCACCACCTCCATGCGCCGCTCCTCGAAGCTGGTCAGGGGCGCATGGTGGCGGACCTTCGGCATCCTGGCGCTGACCGGGCTGCTGACACTCATCGTGGCCGTGATCGTCTCCATCCCGTTCGGCGTCATCGCGGTGATCGTGGACGGCGACGGAATCGGCTCCGCCCTCACGGACGGCTCCACCAACTTCGGCTGGCCCTTCCTGATCGTCTCCGGCATCGGCGAAGTGATCATCGCGACGATCACCTACCCGCTCTCCGCCGGCGTGATGGCGCTGCTCTACATCGATCAGCGCATCCGCCGCGAAGCACTCGATCTTGAGCTCGCCCGGGCCGCGGGCCTGCCCGGATACGACACCAGGAGCTGATGCCGTGTCGGGGGCGGGGGGCACCACAGCAGTACGGCTACTGATCCGCGCGAGCGGCGACATACCCGTGGACACTCCACGTGTCCCTGCCGGCGAGGACGCGAAGCACGAACTGTCCAAACCGATGTACCACGAGAACGATCCCAACCTCCTCCAGCGAGGCCTCGACCGGCTCTGGGACTGGATCGGAGATCTCCTGGACACGGCCTCCGGCGCCGCACCGGGCGGCCCGGTAGGTCTCGTCGTGCTCGTACTGATCGTCGTGGGCCTGGTCGCCGCGCTCTGGTGGCGGCTGGGCACACCGCGCCGCACCGTGCGGTCCGCGGACGCTCTCTTCGACGACGGCCCCCGCAGCGCGGCCGAACACCGGAAGGCCGCCGAGGCCCACGCCGCCGCCCGGCGCTGGAACGAAGCGGTCCAGGAACGGATGCGCGCCATCGTCCGCTCCCTGGAGGAACGCGCCCTGCTCGACCCCCGCCCCGGGCGCACCGCGGACGAGGCCGCCGCCGAAGCGGGCGGGCCGCTCCCCGCGCACGCGGCGCGACTCCACGAGGCCGCCAGGACGTTCGACGACGTCACATACGGCGGCCGTACCGCCGACCAGCAGGCATACCTGGTCGTACGAGACCTGGACCTCGACCTCGAAGCCGCCAAGCCCCTCCTGACGACCACGGCCCGGGGGGCAGCCCAATGACCGGGGTCACCGCCGCCTCCACCTCGTCGGCATTCACCGCTCACCAGGTCTGGGGCCGGATCCGTGGCCTGCTCCTCGCCCTCCTCGTACTCGTCGCCGCCGGAATCGCCCTGGCGACCGTCCGCTCCGGCGACCAGCACGGCCTCCTGGACCCTCGCTCCGCCGACCGCTTCGGCAGCCGGGCCGTCGCCGAACTCCTCAAGGAGCGCGGCGTTTCCGTTCGTGTGGTCACCACGCTCGACGGTGCCACCGCAGCGCTCGGCCCCGACACCACGTTGCTTGTCACGTCCCCCAATCTGCTGGCACCGCACCAGCAGCGCGAACTCCGCGCAGCGACCGACAACTCGGCCGGCCGCACCGTCCTGCTCGCAGCGGGCCCGCCCTCCGTGCGCACGCTGGTCCCCGGTGTCAGCGCGCAGTCCACCGGACCGGTCGCCGCTCGCTCCCCCGAATGCGCCCTGCCCGCAGCCCGCCGTGCCGGCGACGTCGAAACGGGAGGCTTCGGCTACTCCTCGGACGGACTCGACACCATCGCCTGCTTCCCGAGCGGCGGCCTCCCCACCGTGCTCCTGGTCGAACAGGGAGCGGGGGACACCGTGCTCCTCGGCGCCCCCGACCTTCTCCGCAACGACAGACTCGCCAACCAGGGCAACGCGTCCCTGGCCCTGCAACTTCTCGGTTCCCGTCCTCATCTGGTCTGGTACCTCCCCTCACTCGCTGATGCATCCGCTGTCACCGGGAACGGGGGTGCCGACGGCGACGGCACCTCGGACGACCGCAGCTTCGCCGACCTGATCCCCCAGGGCTGGCTGTGGGGCACGTTGCAACTCGCCCTGGCCGCCGTGCTCGCCGCCGTCTGGCGCGCCCGCCGCCTGGGCCCCCTGGTGACCGAACGGCTTCCCGTGGCCATCCGCGCCTCGGAATCCACCGAGGGCCGGGCGCGCCTCTACCGCAAGGCGAACGCCCGCGACCGGGCCGCCGAGTCCCTGCGTTCCGCCACCCGTACCCGCCTCGCCCCACTCATCGGCGTCCCCCCACGCGACGCCCACTCCTCCTCAGCACTCGTTCCCGCCGTTTCCGCCCGCCTGGGCAGCACCGACGACAGCCTCCAGACATTGCTCTTCGGACCCGCCCCGTCCGACGATGCCGCTCTCGTCCGACTGGCAGACCAACTCGACACCCTCGAAAGAGAGGTACGCACGTCATGAGCGCCACGCCCCCGGTGCCCGCCGAGACCACCGAGCTCCTCGGGAACGGCGACACAGCCCGCGCATCTCTGGAAGCGCTGCGCTCGGAGATCGCCAAGGCCGTTGTCGGCCAGGACCCGGCCGTCACCGGACTCGTCGTCGCCCTGCTCTGCCGAGGACATGTTCTCCTCGAAGGCGTCCCGGGAGTGGCCAAGACCCTCCTGGTCCGAGCTCTCGCCGCATCCCTCGAACTCGACACCAAGCGTGTCCAGTTCACCCCCGATCTGATGCCCAGCGACGTCACCGGCTCACTCGTCTACGACGCCCGCACGGCCGAGTTCTCCTTCCAGCCCGGCCCCGTCTTCACCAATCTCCTGCTCGCCGACGAGATCAATCGCACCCCTCCCAAGACCCAGTCCTCCCTCCTCGAAGCCATGGAAGAGCGCCAGGTCACCGTCGACGGAACTCCTCGGCAGCTGCCCGACCCCTTTCTCGTGGCCGCCACGCAGAATCCCGTCAAATACGAGGGCACCTATCCGCTCCCCGAGGCCCAACTGGACAGGTTCCTCCTCAAGCTGACAGTGCCTCTGCCCTCGCGGGAGGAAGAGATCAACGTCCTCACCCGTCATTCCGACGGCTTCAATCCCCGCGACCTCAAATCGGCCGGCATACGTCCCGTCGCCGGCCCGGCCGATCTGGAAGCCGCCCGCAACGCGGTCGCCCGGACCAAGGTCTCTCCCGAGATCGCCGGCTACGTCGTCGATATCTGTCGTGCCACGCGTGAATCCCCCTCGCTCTCCCTCGGCGTCTCCCCCCGAGGTGCCACCGCCCTGTTGTCGACCGCTCGTGCCTGGGCCTGGCTCACCGGCCGTGACTACGTCATCCCGGACGATGTGAAAGCCCTGGCACTCCCCACACTTCGCCATCGCATCCAACTGCGGCCCGAGGCGGAGATGGAGGGTGTCACCCCCGACTCCGTCATCACGGCCGTCCTCGCCCACGTCCCCGTACCCCGATGAGGCAGTGACTGTGGCCCTCACCGGACGTACCGCCCTACTGGCCGCCCTGGGGTCACTCCCTGTAGGCATCCTGGCCCCGAGTTGGACCGGGATGCTGGCTGTCAACGCACCGCTCTCTTTGGCAATTCTCTGCGACTACGCCCTGGCTGCACCAGTGCGCACGCTCCATTTCACCCGATCCGGTGATACAAGCGTTCGACTCGGCGAGACCGCCGAAGTGCAACTCACCGTAACCAACTCTTCCCGTCGCAAGTTGCGGGCACACCTTCGCGACGCCTGGCCTCCCAGCAGCTGGACCGCGGGCACGGAGCAGGCTTCCTCACGGCACGCGCTGACGGTCCCGCCGGGCGAACGCCGCCGACTGACCACCGTCCTGCGGCCGACGCGCAGGGGCGACCGCCGAGCCGAGCGCGTCACCGTCCGCTCCTTCGGCCCACTGGGGCTCGCCTTCCGACAGGGAAGCCACCAGATCCCGTGGACGGTACGGATCCTGCCTCCGTTCACCAGCCGGAAGCATCTGCCGTCCCGTCTCGCCAGACTCCGCGAGCTCGACGGCCGTACCAGTGTGCTCACCCGTGGCGAGGGCACGGAGTTCGACAGCCTGCGTGCGTACGCACCCGGCGACGACACCCGCTCCATCGACTGGCGGGCCACTGCACGTCAGTCCGCCGTCGCGGTACGCACGTGGCGCCCCGAGCGGGACCGCCACATCCTCGTCGTCCTGGACACCGGCCGTACCTCGGCGGGGCGTGTCGGTGATGTGCCCCGTCTCGACGCGTCCCTGGACGCGGCCCTGCTGCTCACCGCCCTCGCGACTCGCGCAGGCGACCGCGTGGACCTGCTTGCCTACGACCGTCGGGTCCGCGCACAGGTCCAGGGCCGGTCCTCGGGAGAGGTCCTGTCGGCCATGGTGAACGCCCTGGCGCCCGTCGAGCCGGCACTCGTGGAGACGGATGCCCGAGGTCTCGTCGCCGCCGTGCTCGCCGGAGCTCCTCGTCGCTCCTTGATCGTGCTTCTCACCGGTCTGGACTCGGCCCCCGTGGAGGAAGGACTACTTCCTGTACTCCGTCGTCTGACGCAGCGCCACACCGTGCTGGTGGCTTCTGTGGCGGACCCGCATGTCGAGCAGATGGCAGGTTCGAGAGGCACAGTGGACGCGGTCTACGAAGCAGCGGCGGGCGCACAGGCCCAGGAAGGACGGCTCCGCACCGCGGAGCAGCTCCAGCGTCATGGCGCGGTGGTCGTCGACGCCACCCCGGAAAACCTTGCCCCGGTCCTCGCCGATGCCTACCTCTCCCTCAAGGCAGCTGGGCGGCTCTGACACATACCTCCGCCACGAACGGAGCCACACGTCGGGAAGGGGCTTCCCGGCCGGCTGCCCGTGAACGCAGAAAAGCCCCGTGTCCACAAGGACACGGGGCTTTCCCGTAAAAGGAGTTCGGCGGCGTCCTACTCTCCCACAGGGTCCCCCCTGCAGTACCATCGGCGCTGAAAGGCTTAGCTTCCG
>NZ_JBCEWQ010000158.1:0-19730 GCF_038448545.1 Streptomyces sp. CLV115 | reverse complement strand
CCCCCCCCCCCCCCCCCCCCCCCCCCCCCGGCCGGGCCGTGGCCGGCCGCTCCCACCGGGCGCGGCCGGTCAGCCACGGCCCAGGGCGGCCGCGAGCCCGGCCACCGTCGGCGCGGCGAACAGCTCGCGGACGGACGGCCGCACACCCAGTACCGCGCCGATCCGGCTCACCAGCCGGAGGGCCGACAGCGAATGCCCGCCCAGTGCGAAGAAGTCGTCGTGGACGCCCACCACGTCCAGCTCCAGCACCTGCGCGAACATCCCGGCCAGCAGTTCCTCCACCGGCGTCCGCGGCCCGCGCGCGGCCCTGCCCGGCGGCTTCCCGGGCGACGGCAGCGCCTTCCGGTCGAGCTTGCCGTTCACGGTGGTGGGCAGCGCGTCGAGCACGACGATCGCGGACGGCACCATGTAGTCCGGCAGCCGCGTGCCCAGCGCCCGGCGCAGCTCCGCGGGCAGCCGGGTCCGGTCCACGGCACCCGGGCCGCCCTCTCCCTCCGGCACCACGTAGGCCGTCAGCCGGGCCGTCCCGGGGCGGTCCTCCCGGGCCAGCACCACTGCCTCGGCCACGCCCGGCCGGTCCAGCAGCGCCGACTCCACCTCACCGGCTTCGATGCGGAAGCCGCGCACCTTCAGCTGGCTGTCCGCGCGCCCTTCGTGGACGAGCTCGCCGTCCGTGTTCCAGCGCACCAGGTCGCCGGTGCGGTACATGCGCTCCCCCGGGCCTCCGAAGGGGTCGGCGACGAAGCGTCCGGCCGTCAGCCCCGGACGTCCCAGGTAGCCGCGTGCCAGCTGCGCCCCGGCCAGGTACAACTCGCCCGTCGCGCCCGGCGGTACGACGCGCAGCGCGTCGTCCAGCACGTACACCCGGGTGTTCGCCATCGGCCGCCCGATGGGAGGGGAGCCGTCCCCGGCCGGGGGAAGGCACCGCATGAGGGTGGCGCTGACGGTGGTCTCGGTGGGGCCGTAGGCGTTCCAGAACTGCCGGTCCGCCGTGGCCCATTCGTCGACCAGGCGCCCCGCCGGCGCCTCTCCGCCGACGGACATCAGCCGCAGCCCGGGAAGTGCGCCGGGCTTCAGCATCGGCAGCAGGGCCGGGGGGAGGTCGGCGACGGTGACGGACTCCTCGCTCATCAGCCGTTGCAGGAGCCTCGGGTCGGTGCGCTGTTCGTCGTCGGCCAGGACCAGGGTGGCGCCGGAGGTCAGCGCGGCGAAGATTTCGAGGACCGACACGTCGAACGTGACGGCGGCGAAGCCGAGCAGACGGGTCTCCTCGTCGATCCCGTAGGCCGCCGTGTTGGCCGTCACGAAGTTCACAACCGCCCGGTGCTCCACGACGGTGCCCTTGGGGAGCCCCGTGGTGCCCGAGGTGTGGATGACGTACGCGGGGTGCTCGGGCCGCAGCGGGAAGTTGAGGTCGGCCGCGTCGACGGGGGTGCCGGGCAGGTGACCGAGGTCGGTGTCGGTGAAAATCACCGGCGTGGTGGTGGTCAGGGCCGCCGTGCGGACCGTCCGGTCGGTGAGGACCGCGGCCGGGCGGCCGTCCCGGAGCAGGTGGTCCGTGCGGGCCTGCGGATGGGTGAGATCGAGCGGCAGATAGGCGGCTCCCGCCTTGAGGACGGCCAGCAGGGCGACGACGAGCCGCTCGGAGCGCGGCAGGGCGACGGCCACCCGGTCCTCCGGTCCGATGCCCCGGGAGACGAGGTGGCGGGCGAGCCGGTTCGAGTCCTCGTCGATCCGGGCGTAGGTGTGCTCCCGGCCGCCGAAGACCACGGCCGGGTTGCGGGGGGTGCGGGCCGCCTGCCGGGCGAAGAGGTCCGGCAGGACCCCGCCGGGGAGCCGAAGCCGGGTGTCGTTCCGTTCCCGCAGCAGCATGTCCCGGTCCGCGGCCGTCACCACGTCGATGCCGGTCACCGGCGTCGACGGGTCGGCGGTGACCGCCGTCAGCACCTGGAGCAGCCCCTGGACGATGCGCTGCGCGGTGACCGCGTCGAACAGATCGGCCGCGTAGCACAGTTCGCCCGCCAGCGGTCCGCCCTGCTCACCAGTGCGCTCCGTGAACGAGAACCGCAGGTCGAACCCCGTCGAGCCGGTCCGAAGGCTTTCCCGGGTGACGTCCAGCCCCGGCAGGTCCGGGCGGGGTCGAGGACGCTCCCCCAGTTCGAGCACGACCTGGAAGAGGGGGTGGTGGTTGGTGGAGCGGGGCGGATCGAGCGCCTTGACGACGGCGTCGAAGGGGACGTGCCGGTTCTCGTGGGCGGCCGCCCCGGATGCCGCGACGCGCGCCAGCACCTGCTGGAAGGTGGGGTCGCCGGACAGGTCGGTGCGCAGCACCAGGAGGTTGCCGAAGAAGCCGACGAGGTCGTCCGGGATGTCGTCGGCGCGGTCGGTGACCGGGGTGCCCAGCGGGATGTCGTCGCCTGCGCCGAAGCCTTGCAGCGTCACCGCCAGGGCCGCCTGCAGCACCATGAGGACGGTCACCCGGCCGGCGGCCGCCAGCGCGGTGACGGCCCGGTGCCGCTCCGCGTCGAGGTGGAAGCGGAGCAGGGCGCCGGGGCCGACGGCGTGGGCCGGCCGCCGCCGGTCGCGCGGCAGGGCCAGTTCGGCCGGGATGCCCGAGAGTTCGCGGCGCCAGAACCGGGTCTGTGCGCTCAGTACGCTGCCGGGGTCGTCGGCCGGACCCAGGAAGTCCCGCTGCCGCCGGGCGTGGTCCCGGTACCGGACCGGCAGCGGCCGCCGGTCGGGGGCCCGCCCGGCACGACGCGCCGCATAGGCCCGTGCCAGGTCCCGGGTCAGCGGCTCCATCGACCGTTCGTCGCCCGCGACGAGATGCACCACGATCACCAGGACCGATTCGGTGGGCGAGATCGTTCCCAGTACCGCCCGCAAGGGCAGGTCCACCGTGATGTCGAAGCCCCGCCGCACGATGCCGTCGGCCCATTCGCCGGCATCGGCGGGCACCGGTTCCTCGGTCAGGGCCGACCGGACGGCCCGCTCGGCCGGCACCACGTCCGGCACCGGTTCGCCGTCGTGCTCGGTGAGCACCGTCCGCAGTGTGTCGTGCCGTTCCAGGACGTCCTGGAACGCGGCACGCAGCGCCGCTCGGTCCACCGTGCCCGAGAGCCTCAGCGCCAGCGGCACGACGCAGGCCGACGAAGGCCCCTGCCAGAGGTCGAGGAACCACAGCCGTCGTTGTGCGAACGACAGCGGGACGGCCCCGGCCGGGCGCACCGCCTGCGCTCCCCGTTCGTCCGGGTGACGGGCGTGTCCGCGGCCGTCACGGCGAAGAGATTCCACGATCTGCTGATTCCCGTTGATGACGAGGTCCCGCCCGTCCATGGAGGTACCGGCATCCCGGTCCCCCCGGGGCGCGTGGAGCAAGGGCCGGCCGCCGGGTGCAAGTTGGCTGCGCGGCGGGGGACTTCCCCGGTGATCCACGACCGCCGCTACAGGCAGGAGGCTATCGGCCGTTCACAGGCGGCACCATCGATCGTGACGGCGATCACAGCCCCTGGCCGGCCGGTGGGCGCGGACAGCGGGACTCCGGGCGCCCTGGCACGGCTGTGCCGTGGCCTTCCGGGTCTGCTAGCGTTGCCCTCTTCCTCGCCTGACTTCTTTCGCAAAGCCCTTCAAGGAACTCGCGTTTGATACAGAACGATCGCTGGACGACTGTCGCGCCGTGGTACTTCTCGGCCGAGCCCAGAGCACTGGAACCCATCCGGCAGTCCCTTCCGGACGACGGACCTCACCGCGCCTGGGCGAACTTCTCCTTCGTGGCGGACACCGGTCATCTGCACAGCGTCGATCTGCTGGTGGCCGGCCCCGACGGGCTGCACCTGCTCGAAGTCGACGTGTCCCAGGGCCGGTTGCGCAACGAGGACGGCATCTGGCTGCGTACCCGCAACGGCACCACGACGGCATCGGACAGCACCCGTGACGTCGCCGCGGTCAAGGCGCGACACCTCACAGCGGTGCTGCGCCGGGCCGCGGCCGGCAAGTTCCTGACCGTGCCCCCGGTCCGCGGATCGGCGTTCCTCAGCGATCCGCGCTCCTGCGTCGACCTCACCGGGCCCGACGCGCAAGGGGTGTTCGGCCCGGACGAACCGTCCGGCCCGTCGCTGCCCCGCGTCACCCAGGACCTCCTGGGGCAGCCCGCGAGCGATCGCGCGGAACGGCCCGGCCGGCGCTTCCTGCGGGCCCTGCCCGGGCTGCTGGACCGGATCGGCATGCATCCGGTCGAGCACTGGCCGCGTGTCGGCACCTGGCAGCTGACCGCCAAGCCGGTCGCGCTGACCGACCGGTGGCAGGACTTCGTCGCGTGGAGCACGGTCTGGGACAAGGCGCCGTGCCGGGTACGCGTCTACGCCCCCGGCACGTCCCGCACCAGGACCGACGAGGCGGTGCTGCGCGAGTACCTGCTGCTGCGCGAGCTCGACCACCCGGGCATCGTCACGGTGGACACGCTGGAGCACCACCCGCCCGGGCCGGTGCTGATGTTCCATGTCGAGAAGAAGCAACTGCTGCGGCTCGACCACATCCTGGCCCTGTACCGCTCGCTGTTCACCCCCGCCGTCCGGGCCGGGATGATCCGGCAGATCGGCGCGGGACTCGCCCACGCGCATGCCCGGCAGATCGCCCACTGCGCGCTGAGCACACGCGCGGTGATGGGGATTCCCCGGCCGGCCCAGGGCGAGTCGGTGCACGACGGCTGGCGCGATCCGGGCCTCCAGATCACCGACTGGCATCACGCCGCCGTCGCGGCGGCCGCCACCGAAGGTCCTCCGGCGCCCGCCGCGGTGGCCCGGGACCTGCGCGCTCTGGCGGCCGTCGCGCGGGAGATCTGCGCCGGTGAGCCGGCGGCCGGGTTCACCGGGCTGCCCGACCGCCTCGCCGCGGAGCCGGACTTCGCCCGGCTTCACCCCGCCGAGCAGGTCCGCCGGCTCACCGACCGGCTGGCCGAGGCCGCCCTGTCCCCGGCCGCAGGCCCGGCGGTGCCGGTCACGACGTGATCGCCCCGTGCACCAGCTCGGCGACCTGCGGATCTCCCAGCAGCTCGTCGTGGACGGTGCCCAGGCGTGACGGGTGGCCCGCGCACCAGCCGGGCAGCGGATGGTCCGCGGAGGCGATGACGGTCGCGTCCTCGACCGGGCCGGTCCGGCGCGCGGCGGCCACCAGATAGCCCAGGTAGTCGGCGAAGCGCGCGCACAGCATCGTCCGCAGGTGCTCGGGCATCCCGGCCCGGGCCGTGGCGTGTTCCACGATGCGCCGCTGCTCGTCCCGCAGCCGCTCGGCGACCGAAGCCAGATCGTCCGAATCGGCCAGGGCGTCGCAGACGGCCGTGGCATCGGCGAGCATCCGCTCGTCCAGGTGGGCCCGGAACGTCTCGGTGGCGGCCACGAATTCCGACCGCAGCAGTGCTCCGGCGACCTCCGTGGGGTCGATGGCGACCAGGGCCGGGGGGCCGTCGGGGCCGGTGCAGGCCCGTCGCAGACCGTCGGCGAACGCGACGCCGGCACAGAACGTCACGATCGCCCGTACCGGGCGCTCCGGTTCCGGCAGCGCGGCGGACCACCGGTCCACGAAGCGGTCCGGATCCGCCTCGCCGCGCAGGTCCGCGCCGATGCCCAGCGGCACGGTCAGGTGGACCCCTTCCCCGCCCGGCAGGTTCGCGGCGAGCCGGGCGAAGCCCTGCTGGTTCGGCCGGGGGCCGAAGTCGACCGCGAGTACGGTGCCCGCGGCACCCTCCGGCCGGCGCAGGGACCGCCACAGTGGTTTGCTCATCAGCACCCTTCCTCGTCCGCCACCACGTGCCGCAGCGCGTGGTGGTCCACCTTGCCACTGAGGTTGAGCGGCAGCTGCGGCAGCCAGGTGAAGCTCTCCGGCACGGCGTAGTCCGGGACCAGACGGGCCACTTCACGACGGACGTCCGCGCCCGGGCCGGGATCGCCGGTGAGCACGGCCCGCAGGTGGACGCCCTCGCCGGCGCGCGGGACGTCGAGCACCACCGCCTCGGTCACGCCCGGGCACCGCCGCAGCGCCGTCTCCACCTCGCCGAGCTCGATGCGTTGTCCGCGCACCTTCACCTGGCGGTCCAGCCGGCCCTGATGGACCAGCACCCCCTGCTCCCGTGTCACCCGGTCGCCGGGGCGGTACCACTGGTCGGCCGGCACCTCCCCCGCCGCCTGCCCCAGGGGCACCCCCTCGGGGCTCATGAACCGGCCGGTGTTGTGAGCGCCGACGAGATAGCCGCCGAACCGCTGCGCCCCGCGCACGCACAGCTCCCCGTCGTCCGCCGGGCGGCGGTTCTCGTCCAGCAGCACGGCGTCGAGGTGCGGAAACACCGTACCGATCGGCACGGTGCCGTTGCTGGTCTCCGGCCAGTCCCCCGGATCGGCGGGCAGCCGGAAGTCGGCGCAGAGCACGGTCAGTTCGGTGGGTCCGAACGCGTTGGCGATCACACTGTCCGGCGCGGCCGCCGCCCAGGTCCGTGCCTGGTCCAGGGTGAGTTGCTCGCCCATGAAGACGCTCCACCGCAGATCGGGCAGGCACCCCGGGGGCAGCGCCCGGTACCGCCGGGCGAGCGTGATCACCGAGGGCACCGAGAACCAGTGGGTCAGGGCACGGCGGCGGGCGTACGTGGCGGGGATCAGCAGTTCGCGCTTCTCCGGCACCACCAGCGTGCCGCCGGCCCCCCAGGTGGCGAAGAGATCCAGGACGGAGGGGTCGAAGGTGAAGCCGAAGGTCTGTGAGACCCGGCTGCCGGGGCCCAGCTCGTACCGGTCGATCGCACAGCCGAGGAACGCCGACACATTCGCGTGGCTGATCGGCACGCCCTTCGGCTCGCCGGTCGACCCCGACGTGAACAGGATGTAGGCGGGGCGCTCCGTGAGGTCCGGTGCCGGTGCCGGTGTCTCCGGCCCCTGAAGGAGTTCCTCCAGCGGTTGGACCGGTACGGTCCACGGCTCCTCGCCGTCGGCGGGGCACAGGACGCCTGCCGACGGGCGGTCGGCCAGGACCAGCCCGGCACCGGCCTGTTCCAGGACCGAGCGGTTGCGGGCCGCCGGCGAGCGGGGGCTGATGGGCACCACGGTGCGGCCCAGCCGCAGCACGGCCAGGTAGCCGACGTAGCCGGCGAGCGTACCGCCGGTGCACAGGCCCACCACGGCGGTGTCGTGCCGGGCCAGGCCGGCCGCCGTCCGCTCGACCAGGCCGGCGAGCTCCGCGTAGGTGAGCCGCCGCTCGGCGGTGTCGAGCGCGACCGCCTCGGGCGTGCGCGCGGCGGTCTCGCCGAACCAGTCGTAGAGGGGCCGGGCACCGGGCATCCGGGTCACGGCCGGTCGACCGAGGCCGGCCAGGCCTGCTCTTCCGCGATGCGGGAGACCAGCGGGATGTCACGGATGTCGTCGTGCCGCAGTGCCCAGAGCAGGAACCGCTCCACACCCAGCCCGAACCCGGAGGTGACCATCGGGGCCTCGTCCTTCATCTGCGCGTACCAGGCGTACTCCTGCTCGGGCACCTTGTGCAGCGCGAGCCCTTCGCGGACCTGCTCCCCCGTGGTGTGCCGGTGCCCGGCCCCGACCACCTCGCCGATGCCGAAGTAGAGGTCCGCGTTCTCCGCCACCCGCTCGTTCCCGTTCTCGAACGCCTGGTAGAAGGGGACGCTGAGGTGGTCGAAGTGGGTCACCCAGACGAACTCGCCGACCAGTTCCATGAGCCGGCGCTCGGCCGCCCGGCTCAGCGACCGGGCACCGTCGGCGGAGGTGATGACGCCCTCGCCGTCGAGCAGCCGCACCGCCTCCTCGAAGCGCAGGCGTTCGAAGGGCTGGTCGCCGACCGCCACCCGTTCCAGGTGGCCGACGTCGCCGAGCACCGCGCGCAGCGTCTCGTCGTGTTCGGTGAGCACGGCGGTGGCCATGGCCCGTACGTAGCCGTTGACGTAGTCGACGAGGTCGTCCAGATCACCGGGGATCTCGGCCTCGCTGTGGACGAACTGGCCCAGGTGCGTCGCGTCGGGCTCGTCGCCGCGGAAGCACGGCAGGATGTTGTGGCAGCCCTGCGGGGAGACCCGGCAGCCGTACTCCAGCATGAACTGCATCGAGTCGGCCAGGTACGTCTCGACCCCGTTGACCTGGACCGGCACCGGCACCGAGTCGCTGCCCAGGCCGGTGGGGCAGGTGACGGTACGGGTGGTGATGGGGAAGTGCAGGGCCCGCACGGAGCGGCTGTGCGCGTAGTTGTACGTGGCACGTACGACGGTGTCCTGAAGTCCGGCGACGAGCCGTGCCCAGGGGGATCCCAGTGAGCGGAGGAAGCCTCCGTCGGCGTCCGCCCAGAGGCGGGGGGCGTTCAGCGAACCGGCTGCCGCCATTTCAGCAGTCTTCATTGAGGCCGTCCTTCAGACGCGTGTGGGCGAGGGGCTGATGTTGTGGTTTCCGCGGAACACATTGGTGGGGTCGACCTGCGCCTTGAGGGCCGCCAGCCTGGCGTACCGGTCGGCGCCGTAGACGTCGGCCGCGCTGCGGCCGCTGCGCTGCGTGTAGTTGACGTAGCTGCCCTCGGACCGCCATGGCCCGAGGTCCCGGATCAGGCCGCCGGCCCAGCCGCGGCCGTGGTCGTCGTCGGCCGGGTCGTCCCAGGCCGCGGAGGCGGAGCAGATGAACGAGGCGTCCCGGGACGGGAAGGCGGTGGCGTCGTCGTCGACACGTGCCACCGCGCCCCGGAAGTAGCCCAGGTCGATGGTGGAGTACGTGGTCAGGCCGTCGACCGCGTACCGGACGAGTACGTCGACGGCGTCGGAGGGCAGGTCGGTGAGATAGCCGGAGGTGGTGTAGTACCGCCGGCCGGCCGGCTCGCTGCCGTCGCCCATGGACTGCAGCTCGGCGAAGGGGACGACCCGGTCGAACGTGCCGGCGGGCGGGCAGTCGGCGAACAGCCCGGCGGCGGCCTGCGGGCCGCCCTCCGCGCCGAGCCACACCGTGGTGAACGCCAGCACCGGCTCGCCGTGCAGCCGCTCGGGTATCCAGTCGGCTGCGGGCGCCCTTTTGAAGGCTCCGGTCAGCTGAAGGTCGTCGGGCTGCGCGGGCATGGCGTCCCGGTAGGCCCGCACGGCGTCGGGGGCCTGCTCGATCGGGTACACGGTGGAGCGGACCCAGACGTCCCCCACCGGTCGCAGGCGCAGGGTGAACCTGGTGACGACGCCGAAGTTGCCGCCGCCGCCGCGCAGCCCCCAGAACAGTTCCGGATGGTTCTCGGCGGACGCCTGCACGATGCTGCCGTCGGCCAGGACGACCTCGGCGGCGACCAGATGGTCGCAGGTCAGCCCCCACTTGCGGGCCAGCCAGCCGTATCCGCCGCCGAGCGCCAGCCCGCCGAGCCCGGTCTCGGAGACCACCCCGACGGGGCAGGCCAGGCCGTGCGGCAGGGTGGCACCGTCGAGGTCCGCGAGCAGCGCCCCGCCCCCGGCGACCGCCGTCCGGTGCTCCGGATCGACGTCGACGCGCCGCATCGGGCCGAGATCGATGAGCAGGGCGTCGTCGGCCAGGGCGAGACCGGCGACGTTGTGACCGCCGCCGCGTACCGTCACCGCGAGGCCGTTGGCTGTCGCGTACCGCAGCGCGGCGGCCACGTCGCTCGCGTCGGAGCAAGGGACGATGACGGCGGGCCGCCGGTCGATCATGCCGTTCCACACCCGGCGGGCCTCGTCGTAGCCCGGATCGCCGGGCCGCAAGGCCGCTCGCAGGGCCTCTTCGGCCGTCCTGCTCATGTGGTGGTTCCTCCGGTTCCTGCGCTGGGCTCGCCGGGGTTTCCGGCCAGTTGGTGAAGCCATGGGTCGGCAAGCAGGCCGTCGGCCTCGAACAGCTGCGCCACGCGGGTCGCCACGGTGCGCACGAGCTGTCCCGCCGACTCCGCGTCGGCCGCGGTGAGCAGCACCTTGACCGCGTGGAACGCGGTGTCGGAGCGTGCGTCCCCGTGCTGTGCGACCTCGTCCACCCGCACCACGCCGGGCAGTTCCCGTATCTGCGGCCGGGTGACGGACGAGCGGACCGGGCCGGTCCGTTCCGGGAACGGCACGTACAGGCTGACCAGCACCTCCGGCCGGGTCGGGGCGGCGGTCTCGGGCCGGCGGCCCAGCGCCACCTCGAACGCGGCCCGGACCAGGCCGCCGCCGCCCATCATGCTGATCATCGCGGCCACTTCGCCGCCGAGCCGGCCGTTGACCTCGATGACCTCCACCCCGTCCTGCGACACGCGCAGTTCGGTGTGGCTCACCCGGTCGCGTACGGTCAGCGCGTCCAGTGCCGCGGAGGTGGTGGCGAGCACCGCGTCGAGCACGTGCGGCGGGAGTTGGGCGGGCAGCACGTCGCCGGTCTCGCGCACCGCGTGGCGGCATGGCCCGGTGCCGCCGGCCACCGCGAGCGGTGTCTTGTCGAAGACCGCGACATGTGTGTGCTCGCCGCGGTGGGTCACCGTTTCCACCGACACGTAGTCGGCCAGCCAGTGGCGGCCGGACGGGTGCGCGGCCCGCTCGATCATCTGCTCCAGCACGAGGCCGGACCAGTTCTGGCGCCGGCCGGGCTCGGCCTCCAGATCCGCGGGTCCGGAGAGGAAGCTGAGGTCCGTACTGGCGGTGCCCCGGCGGGGTTTGAGGACCGCGGGCAGCCCGACCTCCGCCGCGGCCCCGATCAGCCCCTCCGGGGAGTCGACCGGTGCCGAACGCACCGTGGAGACGCCGGCCGCGTTGAGCAGGCGCCGTTGCACCAGCTTGTCCCACGGGTGGTCGGCCTCGGTGGCACCGGGCAGACCCAGCTCGCGCACCGCGGCGTCGTACGCCTCCAGCTCGGCGTCGTGGAAGGTCACCAGGCCGTCCAGGCCCAGTGCGGCCAGTTCGCGCGGGACGTCGTCGCCGATCACCGCGACGGTGGCCAGCGACTGTCCGAGGCGGACCATGTCCGGTTCGGCCGCGGCGATCTCGCGACGGACGACGAGCACGACCTCGCACAGGCCACGTCCGGCCAGTACCAGGTCACGCAGGTTCGCGGCCGCGTGCGGCGCGTGCAGCACGCCGAGCCGCGGCGGGGTGCCGCTCACGCGGTCGTCCCCTCGGCGGTCGCCAGTCTTTCCGCGCAGGCGTCGACCAGGGCACCCAGGGTGCCGTCGATGAACGCGACCTCGACCGGGAACAGGATGCCGAGCCGCTGCTCGACCCGGTCGATCATCGTGGCGATCAGCAGCGAGTTCCCGCCCGCCATGAAGAAGTCGTCGGCCGGTGAGGGGTCCGTCGTGTCGAGCGCCCGGCACCACTCCTCGGTGACGACAGCGGTTGCCCGGTCGACAACATTCCTACCAACCGGTATGTGATTCTCCTGCATGTTCTCTCCCGTGCTTCGTGCCGGCCGAAACGGATTCAGCTGTCCGTCGGCTCCGCCCCGGTCGCGTCCCGCAGCGCATCGACGAAGCGCTGGTGCAGGGCCGCCACGTCCGATGAGGCGAGCAGGCCGGGGCGGTGGGTCCAGAAGGCCTGCAGGCTGTCTTCCCCGGCCGCTTCCAGCCAGCAGGTCAGATCGAGCCGGGCCTGCTCGGTGTCGGCCTCGCGGCCGGTCAGTTCGAATCCCTCGCCCCGGTAGGCGGGCCTGGCCACGTCCTGCGCGCCGAACGCCACCCGGATCTCGGGCGCGGTCCCGCCCTCCTGCCGGAACCAGGCGCGCACGCTCTCGAACGGCACGTCCTGGTGGCGGGCGACGAAGAGGGTGGCGTCCCGGACCCGGGCCAGTACGTCGGCGAAGGGCTCGGGGCCGTTCGTCCGGACCCGGATCGGCAGCACGTTGACGAAGCAGCCGATCGCGTTCTGCGACTCGGGAGTGGTACGCCCGCTGAAGGCGGCACCGACGGCCAGGTCGTCGGTGCCGGTCCAGCCGGCCAGCGCGACGGCGAAGGCGGCCAGGCCGACCATGTGCAGCGTGGCACCGTGCCGGAGCGCGAGGCGCCGCACGGCACGCGCGAGGCCCTCGTCGACCGGCTCCCGGCGCTGCGCGCCGAGCCCCTCCCCGGCGCCGGACGGCACCGACCGGGGGAACGGGACGCCGTCGGGCAGCCCGGTCAGGCTCCCGGCGAGCTCCGCGACCGCTCGCCGGCCCTCGGGTCCGGCCAGCCACGCGTGCTGCCGTGCCCCGAACACACCGGGGCCGGGCACCGGGGTGAGGTCGGCGACCCCGCCTTCGGCGCGGGCGGCGCAGCACTCGCCGAGCTCACGGACCAGCAGCTCCAGCGACCGGGCGTCGAAGACGGCGTGGTGCACGGTCAGGAGCAGGGCGGCCGCGCGGTCGCGATCGGTGACCAGCCGGGCCCGGAACAAGGGGGCCTGCCCCAGGTCGACGGCGTGTCCGGCGTCCTCGGCGGCCAGTTCGCGCAGCCGTTTTTGACCGGGCGGAGCCGCTTCGGTCACCCGGGTCACCGGAACGCGCACCGATGCCGCGACCCGTCGTTCCGGCTCCGCGCCCGCCAGCACGAAGGCCGTCCGCAGCGCCTCGTGCCGGGCGATCACATCGCCCAGCGCGTCCTCCAGCAGGTCCGCGGCGAGGTCGCCGCGCACCCGCACCACCACGCTGATCAGGTACGCGGTCGCCTGCGGTGCGAGCTCCGCCGCGAGCCACACGGCCCGCTCCGCGGCGGTGAGCGCTCCGTCGGCGGACTGCGTCGCCGCGTCGGTGCTCCGCGCCCGGCGGGGCAGCAGCCGCAGGTGGGCGACGAGCGCGCCCAGCCGGGTCTGCTGGAAGAGGTCGTCAAGAGTGACGTCGATGCCGAGCTCGTCCTGGATCCGGGCAGCGGTCCAGGTGGCCAGCAGCGAGTCGCCGCCCAGCTCGAAGAAATCGTCGTCGTCCGTGGCCTCGGCGCCGAGCAGATCACGCCAGATCCCGGCCACGGCTGCCGTCAGCTCCGCCTCCTCGTGCCGTCGGCGCTCCGCGCCACCGGCCCGGCGGCGCACCCCCGGGGTCTTCATCGGCTCAGTCAACGAAGGCCAGCAATCTGCGCAGGTTGGCCGCGACCGCGTGCCGGAACCCGTCGTGGCGCTGCGGCGCGGGCACGGGCACGACGCAGTCACGCCACGACCAGGCCCGCCAGACGATCGCCGCCTGTTCTCCCAGCGGATGCGCGTCGGTGATCCGGTCCCGTGACACGTACGGCGTCCACTGGTCCAGGTACGCGTCGGTCAGGGCCTGCCGGACCCGCTCGCCGTCGGCGATCTCGTTCTGCTCGAACTCCCGCCGGACCGTGGTCATCCCGCACAGGGGGTGGCCGATGCCCGTCTCCGCCCAGTCGAAGAAGATGTCTCCCTGCGGGCGGAACGAGACGTTGCCGTGCCAGAAGTCGATGTTGACCAGTACGTCCGGGAGTCCGACCGCGGCCAGCTCGGCACACCGGCGGGCGAACTCCGGCCGGAAGTCCAGCAGTCGGCGGTACTCCTCGGTGGTCAGCCCCCACTCCTGCCCGATCCCGAGCCGCTCCGGTTCGGCGAGCATCCGCTCGAACAGGCCCGGCAGGACGCCGGGTCTGCGATCGGGTACACCCAACTCGACCAGTTCGGCGATCCGTTCGGTGGTGGCCTGCTGCATCTGTGCGTACCGCTGGACGGACGACCGGTAGCGGGGCACGTCCTCGGCGGCGGTCACGTCCTCGATGAAGGTGCAGTCGCCGATGTCCGCGGAGAGCAGCCAGCCGTGTTCCGGCTGCACGGCGATCACCGGGACGATGTTGTCGGGGAACCAGGTGCCGAGCCGCTGTGTCAGGACCGCCTCGTGCGGGAAGCCCGGCGGCGCCGCCTTCAGGAAGACATGGCCCTCCTCGGTCGGCGCACGCAAGGTGCACGCCCAGGGCGAGACGAGGAACTGCTCGACCGGGCCGGTGAGGCCGGTGCCGCGCTCGCGCAGCCGGGCGGTGAGCCAGCCGGTCGCCTCGGCGTACCAGCCGGGACGCGTCCACGGCACGTCCGGGAGCGCGAACTCACCTCCGAACCAGCCCTCGGCCAGCGCCCGGTCCACCGGATCGAGACCGGTCAGCGCCCCGATGCCGGACGCGCTCACCCACCGCGCGGCCCCGGGGGCGGCCGACGGCTGCGCGCACCAGTGGTGTGCGTAGACGAGGCCGGCCTCCGGGCCGCTCGCGGTGTCGACCAGGGTGCCGAGACGGACGGTGTCCCCGCCCCAGCGCTCCCGCAGGACGGCGCGTACGCGCTCCGGTCCTCCGGCGGGGTGGCGCGGCAGCGACCACTGCCCGCCTTCCCCGTGAACCAGTACCTGTCTCCCCCCGTCGGCCACGACGATCGTGCGCGCCTCGGTCCCGTTCCCCGTCACGATGTGCTCCCCTCACCCGGTGCGGTCATCGCCGCTCTGCTGTCGCTCACCAGCGGCACCGGCCCACAAGTGGCGCATTTCGGCACTTGATTCGAGCAGCTCGGTGAGAGTGCCGACCGACTCCACCTCGCCGTCCTTCAGCACGACGATGCGGTCGGCGCGCTCGAACGCGGGCCGGCGGTGCGATACGGCCAGGCAGCTGCGCGGCGCCCCCTGGTCCAGCAGCCGGTGCCACAGCTCCCGTTCGGTACTGACGTCCAGTGCGCTGGAGATGTCGTCGAAGACCAGCAGCTCGGTGTCCCGGACGAGCATCCGGGCGGCGGCGACGCGCTGCACCTGTCCGCCGGAGAGCTTGGTGCCCCGGGGTCCGACCATCGTGTCCAGGCCTTCCTCCAGGGCGGTCAGGTCGTCGTCGAAGACCGCGCCGGCCAGGGCCCGGCGCACTCCGTCCTCGTCCGCCTCGTGTCCGGCGAGGACGTTGGTACGCACCGAGTCGCTGGTCAGCCGGGGAACCTGGGAGGTGTACGCGGCCATGGGCGGTACCAGCTCGTGGACCTCCTGCCCGTTCCAGCTCACCTCCCCGCTGTCCCGGGGCAGCAGTCCGAGAACCGTGCGCAGCAGTGTGGACTTGCCCGCGCCCACCCGGCCGGTGACGACGACGAACTCGCCGGCGGCGATGTCGAAGCCGACGTCCGTGACCCCGTGGCCGGACTCCGGGTGCCGGTATCCGAGGCCGCGTACCCGCAGGGTGTCCAGCGGGGCGCCCGGCGGGGCCACCGGTGCCGGTACGGGCTCGGGCAGTGCGTTCACCGCGCCCGGCACGGCGTCCTCGATCCGCTGGAGCGAGGCCCCGGACTGCATCACCAGGGCGAGGTTCTGGCTGAACAGCGAGGTGAAGTCCGTCACCCAGCCGACGTAGACGATGAACAGCGCGAGGTCACCGACGTTCATGGTGCCGTCGTGCAGGTGCGTGGCCGCCAGTACCAGCACCAGCCCGGTGCCGATCGCGGTCGTGTTGTTCCAGACCGCACCGAGGAACACATCGGTGAACAGGCGGCTCTGCACGGTCCGCTTGCGACGGACCTCGTTGAGGCGGGTGAACCGGTCCAGTACATGCGGCTTCGCGCCGGCCAGCTGGATCGCCTGGATGCTGTTGAACACGTCGCCGAGGAAGGCGCTGACGTCGCCGGCCGCTTCCCGGCCCTGCCGGTGGTAGTGCTTGATCTTCTTGCTGGCCATGTTGATCAGGAAGCCGGCCACGATCAGCGGCACGCAGACCACCGCGGTGATCAGCGGATCGATGGTGACCATGACGGCGATGGCGATCAGTGCCTGGACCGCCGCTCCGATCACCATGAGCGTGTAGACGACGGTGCTGGACACGGTGGCGGTGTCGTCGGTGAGCCGGGACACCACGTCGCCGGTGGGGTGCTTCAGCCGTACCGCGCCCGGCTTGGCCAGGACCCGGGCGAAGCCGTTGCGCATCAGCAGCCCGATGCCGGCGGCCTCGCAGATCCCGTCGTAGGCCACACACACCAGCAGCGAGGCGACCCGGGCCAGGGCGGCGCCCACCAGGATCGCGATCAGTACCCAGAAGCCGGTGGACAGACTCCCGCCGTCACTCAGCCGGTTCAGGATCTCCCGGATCACGAGGCCGGGCACCAGCGGGAACACACTGCGCAGCAGCTGCATCAGCAGGTCGAGGGCGAAGGCGCCCGGTGCGGACCTGGCGATCTGCCCGAAGACTCGGAACGCGCTCATGCCGCACCTGCCAGAAGAGCCGAGAACCGGGATCCCTCGGTGCCCGCGAGCTCGCCGCGCGGCCCCGACTCGGCGACCTCTCCGGCCTCCAGCACCGCTATGTGGTCCAGTTGCCCGACCGTGTCCAGGTGGTGCGCGATGACGATGGCGGTGCGTCCCTGGAGCAGCTTGCGCACGGCGGCGCCCACGATCCGTTCGGTCGCCGGGTCCAGCCGGGAGGACGCCTCGTCCAGCAGGACCACGTCGGGATCGCGCAGGAAGACCCGGGCGAAGGTGAGCAGTTGGGCCTGGCCCGCGGAGAGCGCGCCGTCGCTGATCACCGTGTCCAGCCCTTCCGGGAGTGCGTCCAGCCACTCCCGCATGCCGAGCACCGACATCGCCTCTTCGATCCGTTCGTCGCGGACGGCCGGGTCGAAGAGTGTGATGTTGTCCCGGACGGAGGCGTGCAGTACGTGGACGTCCTGAGTCACCACGCCGACACGGGACCGCAGTTCGGCGAGCGGAACCGTACGGATGTCCACGCCGCCGAGCCGCACCGAGCCCTGCTGCGGGTCCATGCCGCGGTAGAGCAGACGGCCGATCGTGGTCTTGCCGCTGCCGGTTCGCCCGAGCAGTCCCAGGGACTCGCCGGCGGGCAGCCGGAGGCCGACCCGGCGCAGGGTCGGGCGGCCGTCCACGTAGGCGAAGTCCACGTCGTCGAAGCTGAGTGAGAGCCGGCCTTCCGGCAGCGTGCCGTGGCCGGTGTCCGGTACCGCGGTCCGCCGTTCGGAGAGTTCGGCGATCCGGTCCATGCCGGCGATCGCGGTCTGCAGGCCGTCGATGCGGTTGGAGATCCGGAACAGGGTGAGGCTGAGCAGGCTGGCGTAGAAGTAGCTGACGTAGACCGTGCCGAGCGTGATGCCGCCGCCGCGCAGCAGCAGGGCGCTGGCCACCAGGATGGCCGCGGTGGCACCCGCGACGCTGAGTTCCAGGGCGCTGGAGGAGGCCCGGAAGGCGACGCTCTCCGCCCGCATGGTGCGCCGCAGACGCTCCAGCAGTGCGTCGAGCCGTCCCCGGGTCCAGGCGTCACTGCCGTTGGCCTTGATGTCCTCGGTCGCCATGATGCGTTCTTCCAGGAAGCCGGCTATGTCGGCGTTGTCCTGCCGCAGCCGTTGGAAGAACGGCGAGGCCACGCGCTGGGTCCGGCGCAGCACCGGGATCACCGCGAGGGAGAAGACCAGGAGGATCAGGCCCAGCCGCCAGTCCACGCCGAAGCTGACCGCCAGGATGCCGAGCGAGAGCAGCAGGTTGGCGAAGATCTGGAAGGTGAACGTGGAGAAGAACTGGGCCAGTGTGGCCACGTCACCGTCCACCCGCTTGATCAGCTCTCCCGGGGTCTTCTCCTTGTGGAACCCGAGGTCGAGATCGAGGCAGTGGTCGGTGAGGTCCATCCGCATCCGGTTGGTCGCCCGCCAGCCGAGGTCCTCGGCGAAGTAGCCGGCGACCGACACGACGATCTGGTGCGCGATGGTCAGCACGATGAAGACCAGGGCGATCCGCACCAGCGTGTCGACGTCGGCGCCGTCCTTCGCCCGGTCGATGAAGCGGCCCAGCAACTGCGGGTTCCACAACGACAGTCCGACCTCGGCGAACAGGAGCAGGAGCAGGAAGACCGCCATCCGCCAGTTCGGCGCCAGGTAGGACAGGAGCAGGTGGAGCCGCCGCCTCATTCGCCCACCGGCCGGCCGGGCACACCCGGCGCGCGCCGGATGATTCCTCGATCGTTCACCACTGCACTCCCTCGCGAGTGAAACCCTTGCCCGGCTCGACGGAACAGTTCGGCACCAGGGGTCGGCCCGGTCGCCGCACGGGCACGGAGAGCCGTGGTCCGGAGCAACTGGGCGAGCACCAGAAACCGCTCGCCGTGATGGGACCGACGCCATAAAAACAGTCGCGTCATTCGCCTGTCAACCATTCAAATGGCCGTGCTGCACCGGGTGTTAGTGACTTGGTCATTCCCGTACGCGCCGCGGGGCACTTCGTCCGGAATGGCCGCGACCACCGGTCCTATTTCGGCGCCGCCACTGCGGACAAGGCGGCCGCGGCGACGGGCGGCATTCGATTCGACCGTACGGGATTTACGGGAGGTGCGCCGGACAGCGCCACGCCCGACGGGCTTACATGTGGCGCAGAACACGGAATTGACGATACGTCACTTCGTTGTCGCCGTCATCTCCCGGCGAAATCGGGGTCGTTGGTGCAGCCGGCGACCGGTCCGCGGGACGTGCGCTCCGTTACCTCGCTGACAATCGCGGGCGAGGTGGTTAGCCTCGGTCACTCCGCGGTCCGTGGGCCATCCCGCGACGGACCGCCCGACGCCTCGCGGCCCGTCGAGCGCCGCGACACGCAAGCCGCCTGGAGGACTCGCCCATGACTAGCGCAGCCGCCCCCGCCACAGCCGCCGAGGCCCTCGAACGCGTCGACGCGCTGCGCGACACGTTGCTGGCCGGCGGCGACGCGGCCGACCGCACGGCGAGCTTCCCGCACAAGGGAATCGATGCGCTGAAGGAGAGCGGACTGCTCTCCGTCGCCATCCCGGCCGAGTACGGCGGGGCCGGGCTGGCGGCGCCCGCACTGGCGGAGCTCGCCATGCGGATCGGCCGGCACTGCGGCTCGACGGGCATGATCTGGGCGATGCACCAGCTCCAGCTGGCCTGCCTGGTGCCGAGCGCGGCGGGCCGGCCGGTGCTCGCGGACTATCTGCGCCGGGCCGCCGCCGAACAGCACCTGGTCGCCTCCGTCACGTCCGAGGCCGGCATCGGCGGCAACCTCCGGATGAGCAGGGCGGCCCTGATCCAGGCCGGTGAGGACTACCTGCTGGAGAAGCACGCCACCACCGTCTCCTACGGAGAGCAGGCGGACAGCCTGCTGGTCACGGCCCGGCGGGACGATCGGGCCGCACCCGACGACCAGGTCCTCGTGCTGGTCCTGGCGGAGCAGGCGCGGCTGCGGCGCACGGGCCCGTGGAACACGCTGGGCATGCGGGGCACCTGCAGTTCGCCGCAGCACCTCCAGGCGGTCGTGCCGCGCGCCCAGGTGCTGGCCGAGCCGTTCAGCGCGATCGCCACAGGTGTCATGGTCCCGCTCTCGCACATCCTCTGGGCGGCCGTCTGGACCGGGATAGCGACCGACGCCTTCCGTCGCGCCGTGGCGTTCTCACAGGCGAAGGCGAAGGCGGGCCGCCGCGGCAGCACGTTCGTGCCGGACTCGCGCCTGGGGCGGATGCACGCCGTGCTGACGATGCTGCGGGCGGAAGTCCGGGGGCTCGCCGCGGAGTTCGCCGACAGCCGGACGGCCGGGGGCCCGCCCCGGGACCTCACCGTGCCGGCCAACGCGCTGAAGGTGTCCGCCTCGGAGGAATCGGTCCGGGTGGCCGCGCTGGCGCTGGAGGTCTGCGGCATGGCGGGGTACTCGGAGGAGGGCGACTACTCGGTGGCCCGCCACTTGCGCGACCTCTACTCGGGAAGGATCATGATCGCCAACGACAAGCTCAACGCGGTCAACACCGAGCTGCTGCTGACCGGCGAGGACTTCCTCGACTGAGCCGGGCCCCGGGCGGAAGCCGGCTCGGCTCAGTCGAGGAAG
>NZ_JBCEWQ010000157.1:0-19781 GCF_038448545.1 Streptomyces sp. CLV115 | reverse complement strand
CCGGGGAGGGGTCGGGCTCAGGCGCCCGTTCCACCGTGACGTCCGGGGCCGGTTCCGGGGCTGCCAACGGCGCCTGTTCGGAGACCGGTTCGCGTTCGGCCGGTGCTTCGGCGGGGGTGGGTGCGTGGGCGAGGAGGGTGCCGCCGAGGAAGGCGAGGGCGGGCCAGCCGGCGACGAGGATGCGGAGCCAGGCCGGTACGTGGTCCAGGTCGAGGAGTCCGGCGGTGGCGATGTTCGCGCCGAGGGACGCGGCCAGGGCGATCACGAACCAGACCCAGGCGGGGCGGTTGTCGGCGTGGGTGCGCATGCGGCGCCATGCGGCGACGAGCAGCAGGTCCACGCTGATCGGGTAGGCCCATGCCTTCCAGCCGTCCTGTCCGGCCGCCAGGGCCAGATCGTGCAGGTGGGAGAAGGACAGAGCGCCGGCGATGACGGCCTGGACAAGTACGGCGTCGAGGCGGAGGGTGCGGGACACAGGATCACCTCCTTTCGGGGAGGTTGGGCCGAGGCCGGGCGGGATGTCAGTCGACCGCCCTGCGCCGGGGCGAGGAGGGTCAGGACTAGGCGGCGGTACCGGTACCGAAGCAGTTGAGGCAGAGGCCGTCCTGTTGGCCGACCGGGAGGCGCTTGCGGCCGACGCGCACGGTGACCGCGACGTTTCCGGTCCCGTTGCAGGGCTGGCACTTGGCCGGTTCGACCGGCGCGGAAGCCTTCGGGGGCTTGGTGGTCCTCTTGGTGGCCATGGCAGGGGTTTCCTCTCGGGTTCCGGGCATGGGCAGGGTAGGGACCTGGCGCGAAGCGGTCACGCCGACCGTGGAGCAGGGGGTGTTACTCGGTGACCGGCCTCGGCTTGACCAGCGGGGGAGCACCGGCCGGGGCCGTGGCGACGGGAACGGCCGGGCGGAACGGGGCCAGGGCCGGGACGGCGGGGGTGAGGTGCGCGTACTCGTGGCAGATGGCCACCGCGTCGGCCGCGGTCATCTCGGGGGTGCGAATGCGGGACCAGCCGCCGGAGGAGTCGCCGGCCACCGCCACGCCGGGACGGTCCGGCGGGATCAGGGTGACGGCGGAGACCGCTTCGGGCGCGATGTCGCCCAGGCCCATGTCGGCGGTCTGTTTGTCGTTGACCCGGTGGACGACCCGGCCGGTGAGCTGGGCGCGGAGCATGGTGGCGCCCTTGCCGAGTTCGGAGCCGAAGCGCTGCCCGCAGATCTCCAGGTAGATGCCGACCGCACGGGCCATCTGCGCCAGCCGGATCAGATACATCACTATCCGATCGCGGCGTTCCTCGTCCTTCTTCGCGGCGGTGAGGAACAGTTCTGCCACCTCGTCGACCAGGACCACCAGCGGCACGGGCCGCACCTTCGCGGGTAGGTCCCACAGGTCGGAGACCCCGTGATGGCTCAGGATGTCGAAGCGGGCTTCCATCTCCCCAACGAGGACTTCCAGCAGGGACGATGCCTCATCCGGGGTGACCGCCAGGGCGGAGAGCCGGGGTGCGTATCCGCGCTGTTCGACACCGCGCTTGCAGTCGATCCCGACCAGGCCCACCGGGAGTTTCGCGAGACCGGCGATCAGGTTGCGCTGATACATGGACTTGCCCGACTGATTCGCCCCGAGGGTCAGGCCGTGCGGGATCTTGGTGTAGTCGCGGACGAACGCGCTCCCGTCCTCCCGCAACGCCACCGGCACCACCATCGGGCCCGAGGCGAGCTTGCGGGGCAGCCTGCGAGGCATCTTCACCCGCCGCAGCACGTCATAGCCGGTCATGCGCAGTTCGACGAAGCCGGGCTTGGTCTCCACGACGTGCACCGAGTGGACACCCCAGGCGTGGCGAAGCCGTTCCGAGGCGGCAGCGACATCTGCGGGCTCCAGGCCGGCGGGGAGTCGGAGGGTGGCGCGCATCCCGGTGGACGAGCCGCGGACGCGGTGAACCCTCGGAGGTACCGGCTGGACGTCCTGGCGGCGGGCCACGTTGCGGACCATGAACGCCCGCAGGCGAGACGGCTGGACCGTCAGCCCGCACACATCCATCGTGGAGTGGTAGGTGGCCGCGAAACGGACCCGGGCGACCGGGAGGCCGGCCAGCGACCAGAACACGCGAGGAGCGCGAACCTTCGCATAGCCGAGCCCACCCGCAGCCGATAAGACCCCGGCCACCTCAATCACCGTGGCAGTGTCCGACATGATCAGGCACCCGCCGTGATGGCCACTGCGCGGAAGCTGATGCCGTGCCGGGTCTGACCGTTGAACGTGTTCTCCCAGTCCCGGGCCTTCAGGCCGACCACCGTCACCGGCGTCCCCGGGGTCAGCTTCTCCGGGACACCCGTGCTCGGCACCGTCACCTGGTAGAGGTTCCCCTCACCCTCGTCCGAGATCAGCAGACCCACCGTGGACAGCGGGGCACCCGTCTCCCGGTCCATCGCGATCTCGCCGGTCTGCTTGCTCACGAGCTTCGGCGTCGGAGGCGTCGCGACGAACACGACAGCGGTCGAAACGTCGATCTTGAAGGACGGCATGAGGCTTCTCCCTTGAGGAGGTGACTGACTTGGCTAGCCTTGTCGGCTGCATGACCAACGTACGCAGCTTGGCTAGTCATGTCAACCTGGCTATCCTGGCTGCCTCAATGTCGGTTCGGCGGCGTACCATCGCTGCATGACGTTTTCCCCCGATCCCCTGGACCCTGACGACGACCGCCCGCCTTACGAGCAGGTGGCGAGCAGCCTCGGAGCGGCGATCCGGACGCGGAAGATCGCACCCGGGGAGAAACTTCCATCACACAAAGAGCTGACAGAGATGTACAGCTTTGCGCGGGCGACGATCCAACGCGCTCTGAGGGAGCTCGAAGACGAGGGCCTTGTGGTGTCGCGTAAGGGAAGCGGCGTCTTCGTCCGCAACCGGACGGAACGGCCGGCAGGACTACGTCCTTACGTGGAACAGGCGTTCTCCAGCAGCGCTGTCACCATCGACTTCGCTGGGTTCTCCAGTGAGACGCTCCACGGTGCACTTCAGGAACCGCTGGACAAGATCCGAGTCGGCAGGCTGACGCCGTCGAGCATCACAGTTCGCATACTCGTCCCGGACATGTCGGTGCCCCAGGCCGCCCCGGTACGCCGCGAAGACTGTGGTGACGACGAACGCCTACGCGTCCGGATGCACGCCATCATGGTCGGATACGCCCGCAGCATCCGCGACTCGATGGCGGAGTTGAGGCACTTGGGACTGGTGCCCGAAACCAGCGTCGAGGTCAGAGTCCACAGCGGCACGCAGTTCTTCAAGCTGTACGTGATCAATCAGGAAGACGCCTTCTTCGGCTACTACCCGATCAAGCCCAACACGGTTGTAGCCCAAGGAGAACCTATCGAGATCTACGACCTGGTTGGGAAAGACACCGTTCTCTTCCACCACTCCGTCAATGACAGCGAGTCGTCGAGCGGTACACAGCAGGTCCAGCAGGCACGCATGTGGTTCGACAGCGTCTGGGACACCATCGCGAGGGGATTCGATCTCGATGGACAGTGACAACCTCAGCTCGGCGTTGACCGGCACTGCTGCGGTGTTCTTCGACTTCGACGGCCCGCTGTGCGACGTGTTCGCTGGCTACCCCGCGGTGGGAGTCGCAAGGGAACTGGCCCAGCTGGCAACCCAGGCCGAACCCAGCCTCAACGGTAAGTTGAGCGAAACGGATGACCCTCTCGAAGTCCTTCGGCTCACGCACGATGCCAACCCTGAGGTTGGGGCAGAGGTGGAGCGCGCACTCACTGCTGCTGAAGTCAAAGCAGTCGCGGTAGCGGGTGAGCCCACTCCAGGGTCAATCCCGTCGTTGGAAGCGGTACGAGCCTCGGGGCGGAAGATCGCGGTGGTGAGCAACAACTCCGCCGAGTGTGTACGGACGTTCCTGGGTCAGCATGGTCTGACTGGGCATGTGCTGGAGGTGGTGGGGCGCCCTGTGAACCGGCCGAACCTCATGAAACCGAACCCACATTCCCTCATTGCGGCTGCTAACGCACTCGAAGTCGATGTCACCCTGTGCGCCCTTATCGGTGATTCGCTGACGGACATCCAGGCTGCTCACGCGGTCGGCTGCACGGCGATCGGTTATGCCAACAAGCCACGCAAGCGCCAGGCATTCGCCGAGGCAGGAGCCGAAGCGATCACTGAGTCCATGCAGGCCATCGTTGAGGCGATCCGCCCCCAGCCGGTCAGTTGAGGGATCGGCGCTCCCAGAGCTGTTACAGGTTTCTCTACCTCATCAAGGCACCCGGCTGCGCTCCGCTCCGCCGGGCGCGCTTCCCGGCTCTGGCTGCGCCCGCGCTCCTGCCTCCGGCCCGCTCGGCGCTGCCGCCGCCGACGCGCGCCCGCAGTGGATAGGCCCAAGGGCATGAGATGAGAAACACGCCCGCGGCTTCAAGACATGCCTCCGGCGGGGCGCTCAGACTCCGGGATGGGAGGGGCGCCGTTCGCGAGTGCCGGCCGGAGCGTGGTGAGCGTCGTGGGGCTCCCATCCCGACCACCTTCGACCCAGGCAGAGCCGAGCAGTCGCGGCCCAGGGCGTCAAGGTCGTTCGTACAGTGGCGCGCTCCACCTTGACGCCCTGAACCACGCCCGCTCCACGGTGTGTGGGCCGAAGGCGGACGGGATGGGAGCTTGAGAGGTGGGTGGTCAAGGAAGTGGCTGAGGCGTCCGAACTGCGCAGCCGTCGGTTCGTGGACCTGACCAACCACTCTCCGTAGTTACCTCGCTCCAGTAACATCTCCCTATGGATGTTGATCTTAAGGCAATTCAGAACCGCATCATTTCGGGATTTGATGGCTTGGAGGCGCGCCAACTTGCAGCCGTTGAATCTGTCGTTCGTAACATGCATCGAAAGGTCAATTTTCGACCCGGAAACACTACCGAGCTCGTAGGTGATGCATTCCGCGAAGAGATGGCTCTCTTTCTGGTAGTTCATCACGCGCTACATGAACGCGCTCTGAACAAGGAGAATTTCGAATATATCTTTAAGCAATGTTTGATCGCTTCTGGAGACGTCGATGCAAGGCTTAACCCAAACCAGAAGCAGGCGAAATTTGATGTAGAGGGAGGTGGTTACACATGGTCCCTGAAGACGGAAACTGGCGATTCTATGAGTAAGAATCAAGTAAAGGTGGAGAAGTTTACTGAGGCCCTTTGGATTAGGGATAGTTTGACGTCTGAAGATTGTGCCCGCAACGTACGAGAATTGGTAATCCCCCGCCTTTCGGATTACGAAAGAATTGTCGTGCTGAGGGCCAGTAGGGCAGGTGCGTTCATTACGTACAGCCTCGAAGAAATCCCCTGGGGTCTTCTCAATTCATCGCTAGTGTCTCAAACGCGACCGGAAATTTTTTCCAAGGCGCAGAGAGGTAAGAAAGTCGCCAAGAGTTTTGGTGCCAATTACTTCAGGGAGGATGGCGGTACCCGACAGTTCCGAATGTTGTTGGACACTAGTGTTGAGAAAGTTCGGATCTGGTTCGCGCTAAGAGAATGCGTGCATCACGGCTACTGGACTCTTCCGGGATCCACTGCTACCGATGTCTCGAATTTGTCTACAGCAGCAGCAGCTGAGATTCCTCGGCAACCAGATCAGCAACCCTCAGCGACGTACCAGGAAGAATTGCCGATTTGATCTCGGGGGGTTCACTGCTCAGAATCCAAGAGGCTACGTGAGCCAACTGAAAGGAAATCAGCGGTGGCACTGCGTCACCGATTTGCCTATACAGGTTCTTTCGGCTCTGGCCAACGAACCTGTAATGTTCAGGGAACCCCTGAAGAATAGCTAGTTCGCGCACTGTGCACTGGCGGTCTTGTTCGGGGTGTGCATACCTCCCGTTGCCCACGTGGGAGCACTCACGCTTGATTGTGGGAGCAGGGCGATCCCAGTACATCCGTCCATAGACATCGCTATACGCGTTCAGTCGGCCAGCATTTACAGCCTTCCACATCGATGGGATCAGATATTTCTCCGTTTCGGGAGTGCGGAGAAGGTCTGACCAACTCCCGCCATCATGAGGAATTGCTGCGATCCTGGCGAGTGAGTCGCCGGCCAGTGCACTACTAGTATGGTTCGCATCATTTGGGGCCTGGGCGCCGGCAGCTACGGCAGGAAGGTGACTGATCGCACGCCGGACCGTTACCGCTTCTTTTCGCAGTCCGTAACCATTCCAGAGATCCTCGATGGTTAGTGCAGGCAGCCCTGGAGCTGTTGCGGTCACAAGAGCTCGGTCACGCTGCTGCGGCAAGCCGAATTTGCTTAGAGTGTGCGACGACGCGCGAACCGTGTAGCCCATACCCTCCAGAGAGCTTTTGAGAGCCTGATAGTGATGGCGAAAGTTTCCACTGAGAAGTTGTGGAACATTCTCCATCATGAGAATCTTCGGTCTCATTGTTGCTACATGATCTGCGACGCGCGCCACCAGAGAGTTCCTGGGGTCGTCCTGGGCCCAATTTTTAGAGACTGCACGGGAGAACCCGGTACACGGAGGGCATGCCAGAAGGACATCTACTCCTGACGACGGTGCAATACGCTCCGCAAGTTCGTCGGCTCCAATGGCTGCCAGATCCACAGCCAAGGGGGTAATCCCCATGTTTGCTTCGTAGGTGGCGTTGCACCCAATGGCTCCGTGGCCAGTGCTCGGCTTTCCGACTTCAACATCGGCGGCGCCTTGCATCTTAAAGGACGAATGGGCATGGAATCCATAACTCATCCCGCCCCCGCCAGAAAAAAGATCCACAACGGAGTATGCGCCGTTCGAAACCAAGGTAATCTCCCTATTATTCCGCTGAATGATAACGTTGCGTAGTCCTGTAAGTCAAGCCGGCGCGCGACTGAATGCAATTCTATTTCGTGCCTTGCTTGCGGTTGGAGACTTGCCTTCCGGGGGTCGAACTCCGGCTGAATTGGGATTCGTAGTCTTGATTGGCAAAGGGTTGTGTCACCTGGTTACCGAGGCGCGGTCAACGGGGCATCAAAGCGAGGAGTACAGCAGCGCGGTACCGCAACCACGGCAACCGTCCCCGTCCGCTACCGTCTTTACGGGGCCTCGTAGCGGCCGGTATGACCGCTGCTGACCGATCCGGCTAGAGCTACGGATCAGAAGGTTGCAGGTTCGAATCCTGCCGAGTGCACAGCACGCCGGAGGCCCTCAGGAGAAATCCTGAGGGCCTCCGGCTTTTGTGTTCAGGGCCTGGGTGAACGGCCGTGCCGGATGCTTCCGCCGACGCGTCGCCCCATCCCGAACGGGGCGGACGGGCACGTCGGTCAGGCGGCGATGCCGGCGGTCGGCCGGGGGGTGGCGGCCAGGCGGCGGGACCGCACGGCCAGGATGATCATGACTGCCGGGATCAGGAGGTCGTTGACGAGGACTCCGCCGGTGTTGCCGGGGGCGTGGTCTCCGTTGGCGAACCACTGGTAGACGTGGCCGGCCAGGGCTCCCCAGAGGAACATTCCGCCGCCGAGTCCGATGGTGATGCGCTCGCGGGCGGAGGCCGAGGCGGCCCGGAAGCCCATGACGGCCAGCCCGAGGTTGGCGAAGGTGATCTCGAACATGAAGGGCGTCCGGTCGAAGCCGATCGCGGTGGCCATGACGTCCGGGAAGGCGAGGAACGCGACCGTCATCCACAGGCTCCCGCAGCCGAAGGCGCCGATGGCCCACCAGCGCTGCCAGGTCTCCAGCGCCTGCCGGGGCGACTGGGCGTGGCGGGTTTGCACGAAGGCTCCGGCGGTCGGCACCAGGATCCAGACCAGGGGGAACGCGGACCGGGCGAGATGGGAGAAGGTGTCCATGACTTCAGTCTTACCTAGTTAATATTAACAAGTCAATGATGCGGTAGGGTGGTGGTGTGGACGACGGACTCGCAGACCTGCTGCACCGAGTGGTCATGCTGCTGGGCGAAGCGGCGCGACAGCGCAACGACGACCCCGGCGGTCTGACGTACAGCCAGATACGGCTTCTGGGGACGCTGGAGGACATCGAGCCGGTGACGCAGCATCGGCTGGCGCAGGCGCTGTCGGTGTCGGACCCGGCGATCAGCCGGTCGCTGCGGCCGCTCGAAGCGGGTGGCCTGGTGCAGATCACCATCGACCCCGAACACGCGCGGCGGCGGCTGGTCCGCCTCACGGAGGCCGGCCGGAACGCCTTCCACACCGCCGGAAAGCCGCTCTACGACGAGCTGCGCGCCGGGCTTGTCGCGGCCGGGTTCCCCTACGAGCGCTACCTCGAAGACACCCTTCGGCTGGCCGAGTTCCTCGCATCCGAATGAGGGTGCCTCTACGCGTCGAGGGCGATGGTGGTGGCGATGGGCTGGCGGTGCACCGGGCTGCGGTGGCCGGATGTGCAGGGGCCGCCCGTGCTGGGCTGGCGGCGGGGCGGATCCGTACGGGGGAGCGCGCTTGCCCACGGGACGGAGCTCGGGTTCCGGGCCGAGGGGGAGCGCGGGTGCATCGGGGCGCGCGGGAACGTGTGTCCGGTGCGGGCCGTGGTGTCGGGGCGGAGCACGGGGGCGCGGTGTCCGGAGTGTGCGCGGCTGGACCGGGCGCATTCGGTGGCCGCCGACACGATCGCCGACGACCCGAGGACGTACCGGGTGTATCTCGCCTGGTTCGGGCCGGGGATGGTGAAGGTCGGGATCACCGCCGAGCAGCGGGAAGCGGCGCGGCTGCGTGAGCAGGGCGCCGTGGTGTTCAGCTGGCTGGGGCGGGGGCCGTTGATGGCGTGCCGGCGGACCGAGGAGCTGTTGCGGTCGGCGCTCGGGGTGCCGGACCGGATTCCGTACGCGAGGAAGCGGGCCGTGCGCGGGGCGTTGCCGGGGGCGGCGGAGCGCCGTGCCGAGGTGGCGGAGCTGTGCGGGCGGGCCGTGGCGCTGGAGGGGACCGGGTGGCCCCGGTCGCTGGAGCGGCTGCCGTTCGTGGCGGTCGATCACGCCGGGGTGTTCGGGCTCGACGGCGCGGTGGAGGTGGACCGGGCCGTCACCGAGCTGGTGGCCGGGGGCGTGGTCGCGGGGCGGCTGGTGGCGGCGGCCGGTCCCGATCTGCATCTGGCGACGGCGGCGGACGGGGTCGTGGTGCTGGACACCCGGCTGATGACCGGGTGGGAGCTGGTGGCGGCGGACCCGCGGGCCGGGGTGGGAGTACCGGTGACGGATCTCGGGGGCGGTGGCGTGCAGGACGGGCTGTTCTGAGATCGTCGGAGGCGTCCGGACGGTGAGAGGGGCTCGGGATGAGCGCAACGAGTGGCGACGCCGACGACGTCGTACGGTTCTGGCAGCGGCTGGGGCTGCCCGGGATCATCGATGTCCACACCCACTTCATGCCGGAGCGGGTGCTCAGCAAGGTCTGGGCGTACTTCGACTCGGCGGGGCCGCTGACCGGGATGGAGTGGCCGATCGCCTACCGGCACGACGAGGACGAACGCCTCGCGCTGCTGCGTTCGTTCGGCGTGCTCCGGTTCACCTCGATGCTCTACCCGCACAAGGCAGGGATGGCCGCCTGGCTGAACGGCTGGGCGGCCGACTTCGCCCGCCGGGCGCCGGACTGTCTGCACACCGCGACGTTCTTCCCGGAGGAGGGCGTGGAGCGGTATGTGCGCGAGGCAGTCGAGGCGGGCGCGCGGGTCTTCAAGTCGCACGTCCAGGTGGGCGGGTACGACGTCAACGATCCGCTGCTCGATCCGGTCTGGGGGCTGCTCGCGGAGGCCGGGATCCCGGTGGTGACGCACTGCGGCTCGGGGCCGGCGCCCGGCAGGCACACGGGCCCGGAGCCGGTCGGCCGGCTGCTCGCCCGGCATCCCCGGCTGCGGCTGGTCGTGGCCCACATGGGGATGCCGGAGTACGCGGAGTTCCTGGCGCTCGCGGAGACGTACCGGGAGGTGCGGCTCGACACGACGATGGCGTTCACGGACTTCACGGAGGACTTCAGCCCGTTCCCGCCGGACGGACGGGGGCGGCTCGCGGCGCTCGGGGACCGGATCCTGCTGGGCACGGACTTCCCGAACATCCCGTACCCGTACGCCCATCAACTGCACGCGCTGGAAAGGCTGGAGCTGGGGGACGACTGGCTGCGGGCGGTCTGTCACGGGAACGCGAGCGCCTTGTTCGGCCCGGGCCGGCCGCCGTCGGCCGACCGGACCTTTTCTCAGGGAATTCACAGAAACGGGTAAGGGCCCTTTCAGGGGAGCCTCACAGGGTTGGGGCATGACGACGACGACCTCGCCCCAGGGGCGCACCGAACTGCTGAGGGCGGACCGCACCCCGGTCCGTGTGCTGGTGGTGGACGACGAGGCCCCCCTCGCCGAGCTGCTGTCCATGGCCCTGCGCTACGAGGGCTGGGAGGTGCGCAGCGCCGGGGACGGTGCCGGGGCCGTCCGGATGGCGCGCTCCTTCCGGCCCGACGTGGTGATCCTCGATGTGATGCTGCCCGACACGGACGGGTTCGCCGTGCTCGGCAGACTGCGGCGGGAGCTCGCCGAGGTGCCCGTACTGTTCCTGACCGCGCGCGACGCGGTGGAGGACCGGATCGCCGGTCTCACGGCGGGCGGCGACGACTACGTCACCAAGCCGTTCAGCCTGGAGGAGGTCGTGGCGCGACTGCGCGGGCTGATCCGGCGCTCGGGCACGGCGGCGGTGCGCAGCGACTCGTCGCTCGTCGTCGGCGATCTGATGCTCGACGAGGACAGCCACGAGGTCAGCCGGGGCGGTACCTCCATCCACCTCACCGCGACCGAGTTCGAGCTGCTGCGCTTCCTGATGCGCAATCCGCGCCGGGTGCTGAGCAAGGCGCAGATCCTCGACCGGGTGTGGAACTACGACTTCGGCGGACAGGCGAACGTCGTCGAGCTGTACATCTCGTATCTGCGCAAGAAGATCGACGTCGGACGCTCACCGATGATCCACACCCGGCGTGGGGCGGGTTACCTCATCAAGCCCGGTGAGTAGGCGCCCCCGCAGATGGCGGGGGCCGTGGACACTGCGGACCCGGCTGGTGGTCTCGGCGGTCACGTTGATCGCCGTCGTCGCCGCGGTGATCGGGACGGTCACCACCATCGCCTTCCACAGCTACATGTACGGCAAGCTCGACGACCAGCTGCACACCGTCGCCGTGCGGGCCGCGAAGCCGCCCGGCGGGGGCCCGATGCCCGGCGGCGGGGTGCCGCAGAGCCTCGACCCGCTGGCCTTCGTCGACTCCCGCGGACTGCCCGTCGGCGCCTTCGGAGCGGTGCTGGAGGACGGCGCGGTCAGCGAGTCGCGCGTGGTCGTGGCGAGCACCACCGCGCCGGGGCCCGGCTCCGAGGACAGCGGACAGCCGATGACCGCCGCCCAGCGCAGGGCACTGGAGGCGGCCGATCTCTCCGTCGGGGAGAACGCGCGCACCGTCGACCTGCCGGGGCTCGGGGCCAACCGGGTCGAGGCCGTCACCGATCCGCACGGTGCCACCGTCCTGGTCGGCCTGCCCGCCGCCGAGGTGGGCTCCGCGATCACCACCCTGCTCCTCGTCGAGGTCTGCGTCACCGGCGCCGGGCTGATCGCGGCCGGGATCGCCGGCGCCGCCATGGTCGGCGTCGCGCTGCGACCGCTGCGCCGGGTCGCCGCGACCGCGACCAGGGTCTCCGAACTCCCGCTGCACAGCGGAGAGGTGGCCCTGCTGGAACGGGTTCCGCAGGCCCAGGCCGATCCGCGTACCGAGGTCGGCCAGGTGGGCGCGGCGCTCAACCGGATGCTGGGCCACGTCGGTTCGGCGCTGGAGGCCCGGCAGGAGAGCGAGACACGGGTCCGTCAGTTCGTCGCGGACGCCAGCCATGAGCTGCGCACCCCGCTCGCCTCGATCCGCGGATACGCCGAACTGACCCGGCGCGGCCGCGAGGAGACCGGCCCCGACACCCGGCACGCCCTGGGGCGGATCGAGTCCGAGGCGGAGCGGATGACGGGCATGGTGGAGGATCTGCTGCTGCTCGCCCGGCTGGACGCCGGACGCCCGCTCGGCCTGGAGAGCACCGACCTCTCCCCGGTCGTCGTCGACGCGCTGAGCGATGCCCGTGCCGCCGGTAGCAGCGGCCACCACTGGCGCCTCGAACTGCCGGACGAGCCAGCGACCGTGCACGGTGATCCGCCCCGGCTCCACCAGGTGCTGGTCAACCTGCTGGCGAACGCCCGTACCCACACTCCGCCCGGCACCACGGTCACGGTCCGGGTGCGGTGCGCGGCCGGCCGGCCGTGGGTGACGCTGGAGGTCCAGGACGACGGGCCCGGCATTCCGCCGGAGCTGCTGCCGCACGTCTTCGAACGGTTCGCCCGCGGGGACGCCTCGCGCTCCCGCAACGCCGGCTCCACCGGGCTCGGGCTCGCCATCGTGCAGGCTGTTGTCGCCGCGCACGGCGGCCGGGCCGAGGTGGACTCGGCGCCGGGACGCACGGTGTTCGCCGTCCACCTGCCCGCGGAACCCGCGGCCGGCCGGTACCCGCAGCAGGCCGGTCCGTACGCGCAGCCCGCGGGCTCGTACGCGCAGTAGGCCGGCTCGCACTCTCCGCGGACCGGTCGGTACTCCCGCGGACCGGTCGGTACTCCCGCAGACCGTTCGGTACTCCCGCAGACCGGTCAGTACTCCCAGCAGGCCGGCCCGCCCCCCCGCAGACCGGTCCGTACTCCCCGCAGGTCGGTCCGTACTCCCGTGGACCGGGCCGTACTCACAGCCGGGGGACAGGTTCAGCACACCGGTGTGACAGCGGGGTTGGCGAGTGTCGGTCACATGCGAACCGACACTCCCTGGGGCACCCTGCCGGCCCGGGACCACCTCCTCGCCGGAGCGGTCGATGCGGCGGGTGCACCCGTACTCGATGTGGTGGTACCCGTCTACAACGAGGAGAAGGACCTCGAACCGTGTGTGCTGCGCCTGCACGACCATCTGGCGCGCACCTTCCCGTACAGCTTCCGGATCACCGTCGCGGACAACGCCAGCACCGACCGGACGCCGGAGGTGGCGGCCCGGCTCGCGGCGGCGCTGCCCCGGGTGCGGTCGTACCGGCTGGAGGAGAAGGGCCGGGGGCGGGCGCTGCGCACCGTCTGGTCGCATTCGGACGCGCCGGTCCTGGCCTACATGGACGTCGATCTGTCCACCGACCTCAACGCGCTGCTGCCGCTGGTCGCCCCGCTGATCTCGGGCCACTCCGACCTGGCCATCGGCTCCCGGCTGAGCCGTGGTTCGCGGGTGGTGCGGGGGTCGAAGCGGGAGTTCGTCTCGCGCGCCTACAACCTCATTCTCCGCTCGTCGCTGGCCGCCCGGTTCAGCGACGCGCAGTGCGGGTTCAAGGCCGTCCGGCGCGATGTCGCGGAGCGGCTGCTGCCGATGGTGGAGGACTCGGGGTGGTTCTTCGACACCGAGCTGCTGGTGCTCGCCGAGCGTGCCGGGCTGCGCATCCACGAGGTGCCGGTCGACTGGGTCGACGACCCCGACTCCACCGTCCACATCGTGCGGACGGCGACCGAGGACCTGAAGGGCGTGTGGCGGGTGGGGCGGGCGCTGGCGGTCGGCGCACTGCCGCTGGACCGGCTGGCCCGGCCCTTCGGGGACGATCCGCGTGACCGTGCGCTGAGCGGGGTACCGGGCGGACTGGCCCGTCAGCTCGTCGGGTTCTGCGTCGTCGGCGCCCTTTCCACGCTCGTCTACCTCGCCCTGTACTCGCTGTTCCGGCTGGGCGTCGGCCCGCAGCTCGCCAACGGCGGCGCGCTGCTGGTGTCGGCCGTCGCCAACACGGCGGCCAACCGGAGGCTCACGTTCGGCGTACGGGGCCGGGGCGGCGCCGTCCGCCACCAGGCACAGGGCCTGGTCGTCTTCGCCATCGGCCTCGCGCTGACCAGCGGATCACTGGCCGCACTGGGGGCGGCGTCCGGATCCCCGTCGCACGGCACGGAGCTCGCCGTGCTGATCGCGGCCAACCTCGCGGCGACGGTGCTGCGGTTCCTGCTCTTCCGCGCCTGGGTCTTCCCGGACCGGGCGGACCGGAGCCGCGAGGTGTACGGGGACGGCCCGGCCGCGGCCGCTCCGCCGGCCGGGCACGCCGATGACACTCACCACGAACTGGGGAACGTCCGATGACCACGCTGCATCCCGACCACCTTCCGGCCCCGCCGGGCCCGCCGGCACCCGCGCCGGCCGGCGCCCCGGCCCACGGACGCCCGGCCAGCTCCCCGGCGCACCGCATCCTGCGGGGCAGGCCGGAGGACCCGCGCTGGGCGCGGCCGGCGTTCCTCGTGCTGCTGCTGGTCATCGCGGGCGCGTACCTGTGGAACCTCAGCGCCTCCGGCTACGCCAACTCCTTCTACTCCGCCGCCGCGCAGGCGGGCAGCCGCAGCTGGAAGGCCTTCTTCTTCGGCTCGCTGGACGCGGCCAACGCCATCACCGTCGACAAGCCCCCGGCCTCCCTCTGGCCGATGGCCCTGTCGGTGCGTGTCCTCGGCCTCAACTCCTGGGCGATCCTGCTCCCGCAGGTGCTGATGGGGGTGGCCACGGCCGGGGTGCTGTACGCGGCCGTGCGCCGCCGCTTCAACGCCGTCGCCGGGCTGATCGCGATGGTGGTGTTCGCGCTCACGCCGGTGGCCGCGCTGATGTTCCGCTTCAACAATCCGGACGCGCTGCTGGCGCTGCTGATGACCGTCACGGTCTACTGCGTGCTGCGCGCACTGGAGCACGGCCGCACCAAGTGGCTGGTGTGGGCGGGAGCCGCGGTCGGGTTCGCGTTCCTGGCGAAGACCCTGCAGGCGTTCCTGATCCTGCCTCCGCTGGCCGTGCTGTACGCGCTGTGCGCGCCGGTTCCGGTACGCCGACGGCTCGGCCAGCTCGGGCTCTCGGCCCTCGTGACGGTCGTCGCGGGCGGCTGGTGGGTCGCGATCGTCGAACTGTGGCCCGCCTCGTCCCGCCCGTACATCGGCGGCTCGCAGAACAACTCCTTCCTCGAACTGACCTTCGGCTACAACGGCCTGGGCCGGATCAACGGCGACGAGACCGGCAGCGTCGGCGGCGGGGGCGGTCCGGGCGGCGGGTCCGGCGGCCAGTGGGGCGAGACCGGAATCGGCCGGATGTTCAACTCCGAGATCGGCGGGCAGATCTCCTGGCTGCTGCCCGCCGCACTGATCCTGCTGGTCGCGGGCGTCTGGCTGACCTGGCGGGCGAAGCGCACCGACACGGCCCGTGCGGCGTTCCTCGCCTGGGGCGGCTCGTTGCTGATGACGGCGGTCGTCTTCAGCTTCATGGCCGGCATCTTCCACCAGTACTACACGGTGGCCCTCGCCCCGTACATCGCGGCGCTGATCGGCATGGGCGCCACGGTCCTGTGGGAGGAGCGGTCCCGCTGGTGGGCGGGCGCCACGCTCGGCGGCGCGGTCGCCCTGACGGCGTACTGGTCGTACGTACTGCTGGGCCGGACCACGGACTACCTGCCGTGGCTGCGCACGGCCGTGCTCGTCGCCGGGATCGCCGGCGCGGCGGGGCTGCTGCTCGCGTCCCGGACGGGGCGCCGGGTGGCGCTCGTCGCCGTGGTCCTGGGCTTCGCCGCGTCACTGGCCGGGCCGACCGCGTACGCCGTGAGCACGCTGAACACCGGGCACCAGGGCTCGATCGTCACGGCCGGCCCGTCCGGCGGTGGCATGGGCGGCCCCGGCGGCGGTGGCCGCGGTGGTGGCCCCGGCGGCGGGATGCGATTCCCGGGGCAGGGCGGTCAGCAGGGCAGTCAACAAGGCAACCAGCAGGGCGGCGGCATGGGCCGGCCCCCGACCGGCACCCCGCCCGGTCAGGGGCAGGGTCAAGGCCAGGGCCAGGGCCAGGGCCAGGGCCAGGCGAACGGTCTGCCCGGCACCTCGCAGAACGGACAGCAGCCCGGTGCGATGCCCGGCATGGGCACGGGCATGGGCATGGGCATGGGCGAGGGCTTCGGTGGAGGCGAAGGTGGTGGAGGCGGCGGCATGGGCGGACTGCTCGACGGCGCGTCCGTCGGCACCGAGGCCAAGGAGCTCCTGGAGAAGAACGCCGGGGACTACACCTGGGCCGCCGCGGCCATCGGCTCGCAGAACGCCGCGAGCTACCAACTCGCCACCGGTGACCCGGTGATGGCGATCGGCGGCTTCAACGGAAGCGACCCGTCCCCGACGCTCGCCCAGTTCAAGCAGTACGTCGAGGACGGCCGGATCCACTACTTCATCTCCGGCGGCATGGGCGGGGGCGGCGGCATGGGCGGCGGCAACGGCACCTCCTCGCAGATCTCCTCCTGGGTGGAGGCGAACTTCAAGAAGGTCACGGCCGGCAGCGCCACCTTCTACGACCTGACCCGGCCGGAGAAGAGCGGCTGAGGCTCAGCGCCGCAGCAACAGGTCCGCGACGACAGGGCGGTGGTCCGAGGCGAGTGTCTCGGCCACCGCCGCGTCGCGTACCCGCACGGTGTCCCTCGACACCGCCACGTAGTCGATCCGCTGCACCGGATCCTGCGCCGGGTACGTGGGACCGCCGGGCTCCACGTCGTCGAGCTCCTGCCACAGCGGGGCTAGTTCGGGCGCGGTCGGCGCCGCGTTGAAGTCGCCGAGCAGGACCTGCCGCACCGGCCCCCGCTCCGACCCCCGGTCCTCGGCCATGATCCGGCGGGTGTCGGCCACCTGGGCGATCCGGACGGACGGGTCGCCCCGGTAGTCGAGGTGCGTCGCGTACACGTGCACGGGCAGCCCCTTCACCCGCACCACCACCTCACCGAAGCCGGGCGCTGGCGCCGGCACCGGGTTCGGGTCCTGGGTGGAGAGCCGGGTGATGTCGTGGTTCTCGGCGCTCACGACCGGGTACCGGGACAGCACCGCGACGCCGAACTCCCGCTTCGGCGCACCCGGCGTCATCGGGTCGAGGCGGTAGATCGGGGCGAACGACACCCGCATGCCCAGCCGTTCGGCCAGCTCACCGGCCAGGTCGCGCCACTGGCTGCGGTCGCCCCAGTGGACGTCGACCTCCTGGAGCCCGATCACATCGGCGTCCAGCGAGCGCAGCTCGGCGGTCTGCCGGTCGAGATCGAAGACGTTGTCCATGCCGGCGCCCGCATGGATGTTGTACGTGGCCACGCGCAGCGGCACCGAGTGCCCGTGCCCCTGGCCGGCCGCTGCCGCGGGCGGTACCAGGGCGGTCACCGACAGCCCTGCCGCGACGAGCACTTCCACCGTACGACGACGCAGTGACATACCACTCCAGCCCTTGTCGGATCAGCGGCGAGCACGGTACCGCGGGTAAATGCGTTGTACGCCGTACAGGAGTAGCTATACGGTGTACGGCGCCACTACTCGTACACCGTATAAGGGATCAGGAGTCCGTATGACGGCGACCGCCGCCGAGCAGAACCACCTCTCGTCGCCGAGCCATCCGCAACGCTGGCTGATCCTCGGCGTCATCTGTCTCGCCCAGCTCACGGTGCTGCTCGACAACACCGTCCTCAACGTCGCGATCCCCTCCCTCACCCGGGAGCTGGACGCCTCCACCGCCGATGTGCAGTGGATGATCAACGCCTATTCGCTGGTCCAGTCGGGCCTGCTGCTCACGGCCGGCAGTTCCGCCGACCGCTACGGCCGCAAGAAGATGCTGATCACCGGGCTCGCCCTGTTCGGCATCGGCTCGCTGGTGGCCGGGCTGGCCCAGACCTCCGTACAGCTGATCGCCGCCCGTGCGGGCATGGGAATCGGCGGTGCGCTGCTGATGACCACGACGCTCGCCGTCGTCGTGCAGATCTTCGACGAGACCGAACGCGTCAAGGCGATCGGCATCTGGTCGACCGTCAGCTCGCTCGGGTTCGCCGTCGGGCCGCTGGTCGGCGGAGTGATGCTCGACCACTTCTGGTGGGGCGCGATCTTCCTGATCAACATCCCGGTCGCGGTCGTCGGGCTGGTCGCCGTGGCCCGGCTCGTCCCGGAGTCCAGGAGCGCCGGCGGCGAGCGCCCCGACCTGCTCGGCGCCCTGCTCTCCACCATCGGCATGGCATCCGTCGTGTACGCGATCATCTCCGGCCCGGGGCACGGCTGGACGTCGGGCCAGGTGCTGCTGACGGCCTTCGTCGGGGTCGCCGTCCTCACCGGCTTCGTGCTGTGGGAGCTGCACATCCCGTACCCGATGCTGGATATGCACTTCTTCCGGAACCAGAAGTTCATCGGGGCGGTCGCCGGCGCGATCCTGGTCGCCTTCGGGATGGGCGGCTCGCTCTTCCTGCTCACCCAGCAGCTCCAGTTCGTGCTCGGCTACGAGCCGTTGGAGGCCGGCCTGCGCACGGCCCCGCTGGCGCTGAGCGTCGTCGCGCTCAACCTCACCGGCCTGGGCGCCAGGCTGGTGCCCAAGCTGGGTACGCCGGTCACCATCGCGTCCGGGATGAGCCTGCTGGCCGCGGGCCTGGCCGCGATCGCGCTGCTCGGCGGCGACGGCTACGGCGGCATGCTGCTCGGCCTGGTCGTGATGGGCGCGGGCATCGCGCTCGCCATGCCCGCCATGGCCAACGCGATCATGAGCGCCATTCCGCCGGAGAAGGCCGGGGTGGGCGCCGGGGTCAACGGCACGCTCGCCGAGTTCGGCAACGGTCTGGGGGTCGCCGTCCTCGGCGCGGTGCTCAACTCGCGGTTCGCGGCCCTGGTGCCGGCGGCCGTCGGGGCGGCCTCGCTGCCCGCCGCGCTCGCCTCGGCGGGCGACGCCGGTGAGCGGGCCCGGATCACGGACGCCTTCGCCTCGGGCCTGGAGACCAGCCAGCTCTTCGGAGCGGTCGCGGTGCTGGTCGGCGGCCTGCTCGCCGCCGTGCTGCTGCGCCGCGCGGAGCGGACGGAATCCGCCCGTGCGGACTCCACCGGGACCGCAGCGGCGGCATAGCATCGGGGAGGGGCGCGCCGGACGGTAAGGGTCCGCTCCGTGCGCGGGTCACGCGTACGCGGCCCGGTCCGCCCCGCCGGCAAGACGAGGAGAGTGCGCCATGGTGTCTGCGGCCGACCGCGTGAAGAACCCCGCCAGGACCAGCGTGTGGCTGGATCAGCGGACACCGTCGCGCACCCGCAAACCGGACCAGGCGGCGGGCCTGGACCGGGAAAAAATCACGGCGACCTCGGTCCGGCTGCTGGACGCCGAGGGACTCGCCAAGTTCTCCATGCGCAGGCTCGCCGCCGAGCTCGACGTCACCGCGATGTCCCTGTACTGGTACGTGGACACCAAGGACGACCTGCTGGAACTGGCCCTGGACTCGGTCTACAGGGAGTTCACGCCCCCGCAGGAGGACGCGCACTGGCACGACCGGCTGCGCGGGCTGGCCACCGAGTACCGGCAGCTGCTCGTCCGGCACGTCTGGGTGTCCACGCTCGCCGGGCACTTCCTCAACATCGGCCCGCACGCGATGCTGATGTCGTACGCCGTCCAGGACGTGATCCGGGCTACCGGCCTGCCGCTGGAACACCAGACCGGCGCGCTCTCCGCGGTCTTCCAGTTCGTGTACGGATTCGGCACGGTCGAGGGCCACTTCGCGCAGCGCAGCGCGGCGGCGGGAATCAGCCAGGAGCAGTACTACCGGCAGGCGATGGCCACGATCCGCGACCAGCCGCATCTCAGCGACATCATGGAGTCCTCGCAGGAAGTGATGGACGCCCGCGGCGGCGACACGGTCGAGGAGATGCGCGACCGGGACTTCACCTTCGCCCTGGACCTGCTGATCGCGGGCATCGAGGCGATGCGGGACCGCTGAGGGGCGGTGCGGGACGGCCGGGGGCGGTGCGGGACGGCCGAGGGG
>NZ_JBCEWQ010000156.1:0-20445 GCF_038448545.1 Streptomyces sp. CLV115 | reverse complement strand
GGGCCCTGGCGGTGCCGCGGGGGCCGCCGGAGAGTTCGTCCGGGGCCGGGACGCGCATGCTCGTGTGGGTGTCGCGGTTGGCGTCGGCGGACGAACCGGGGACCAGCGGGACCGCGCCTCGGCGGCGGGGTTCCTCGGGGGCGGGAGCGTACTGCTGCTCGTCGTACGCCTCGGGTTCCGGCTCGGTGTCCGGTTCGTCCACGTCGAGCGGCGGTATGCCGCTCAGGTGCGGGAGCTGCTCGCGAAGCCGGGCCGCGAGCTCGGAGGCGCGCAGCCGGGAGGCGGGGGCCTTGGCCAGGCACTGGACCAGGAGCTGCCAGAGTTCGTCGGGGATGCCGGGGAGCGGTACGACTGTCTCCGTGACGTGCCGGCGCAGTACGGCGCCGGGGTGTCCGCCGCCGAAGGGCGTGAAGCCGGCGAGCAGTTCGTACAGGACCGTCGCGAGGGCGTAGATGTCGACGGCGGCGCGTGGCGGCAGCCCCTCGACTATCTCGGGCGCCAGGTAGTCCGGCGTGCCGATGATCTTGGTGGCCTTGGTGCGTCGGGGGGTGTCGATCAGTTTGGCCACACCGAAGTCGGTGAGCAGCGCCGGGTGCGAGTTGCCGGGGCCGAGCGGGCCCTCCATGTCGAGCAGGATGTTCTCCGGCTTGACGTCGCGGTGCACCACACCGGCGGCGTGGGCGGCGGCGAGGCCGTCGGCGACGTCCGCGATGATCGCCACGGCGGCCTCGGGCGCGAGGCGGCGTTCGCGGTCCAGCCTGGTGCGCAGGTCGGTGCCGCGTACCAGGTCCATGACCAGCGCCAGGTCGTTGCCGTCCACCACGAGGTCGCGGACGGCGACGACGTGCGGATGGTCGAGTCCGAGCAGGGCGGTGCGCTCCTGGACGAAGCGGCCCACGAGTTCCTGGTCGGACGCGAGGTCCTCGCGGAGCAGCTTGATGGCCACCGGGCCCTCCGGCCCCTCGCCGAGCCAGACCGTGCCGGCGCTGCCGCGCCCCAGGATCTGGTGTGCGGTGTACCGGCTGCCGATATTCCGTGCCAAGACTGCTCCCTCAGCGGCTGGCGATGGACCGTCGCTCATGACCCCCCGGTCGACAAAGTTACGCGTCGGCCGGGGGGTTGAGTGCCCGGGATGGTGCCAACCTTCACTTCTGCGGGCGATATGCGGTGGAAACTGGCCCGCGGAAGTCGATATAGCTACAGAAATGATGGTGGTGCGGCCGCTCAGGGGCCGGTGTTGCCGCTGCTGCTGTCGCTCCCGCCGCCCAGTTCCGAGACCCAGTCGGTGACCGTGGAGACCGCGTCGCCGATCGCCTTCCAGTAGCTCTTGCCCTGGCCGATCCAGTCCTGCAGCGGGGTCAGTTCCCAGATCAGCCAGCCCGCGACGAACAGCAGCACCAGGGTGAACAGACAGCCCTTGAGGCAGCCGAGGCCGGGGATCCTCATCGGGTTGGCGCTGCGCTGCCTCGGCTCGCGCGGCTGACGCGGGGCCGGCGGCTGGGGCGCCGGCTGCTGCGGAGGCGCGTACTGCTGCCGCTGGGGCTGCTGTTGGGGCTGCGGCTGGTACTGCTGCTGCCGTTGCTGGGGGTACTGCTGCTGCGGCTGCTGGTACTGCTGCTGGTGCTGGGGCGGCTGCTGGCGTCGCTGGGGCTGCTGTTGCTGGGGCTGCGGGCGCTGGGGGCGGCGGCGCAGCGGATCCTGGCCCGGGTCGAGGTACTGGACCTGGGTCTGCTCGTTGCGGTCGCGGGCCGCCTGGAGCTGGGACTGCCAGGGGTGCGGGCCGTCGGGCTCCGGAGGACCGTCCGGACGCGGCGGTACGGGCGGCATGACCGAGGTCGGGTCGGCGTGGCCGCCCGGGCCGGGGGCGTGCTGCATGACGCTGGTGGCGGCGTTCGGGTCGAACGAGCCGGCGTTGCTCGGCAGCACCTGCGTCGGGTCCGCCGCGCCGGGGGTCTCCGGAACGGCGGCGGGCGCCGGGTCGGGGGCGAGCAGCGCGCCCACCCCGTCGGCCGCGGCGATCTGGGCGGAGCTGGCGTGCACGCCGATACCGGCCGCGACGGTACGCAGACCGCGGGCCAGGTTCTCGGCGCTGGGGCGCCGGTCGGGGTCCTTGCTCAAGCAGCGCTCTATGACCGTCCACAGCGGGGCCGGGACGTTGGAGGGGCGGCGGGGCTCCTCGCTGAGGTGGCGGTGGAGCACTTCGAGGGCGGTGCCGCCGGCGAACGGCGGCCGGCCGGTGACCAGCTCGTAGAGCAGGATGCCCGCGCCGTAGATGTCGACGGCGGAGGTCTGCGGGCGGCCCTCGGCGGACTCGGGCGCCACGTAGGCGGGGGTGCCGACGAACTCGTGGGTCCGGGTGAGCCCCGGGGAGTCGGCCAGGCGGGCGATGCCGAAGTCGGTGAGCATCGGGCGCATCCGGCCGTCCCGCTCGTCGAGCAGGACGTTGGCCGGCTTCAGGTCGCGGTGCACGACGCCGTCGGCGTGGCTGGCGGCGAGCGCGTCCGCGATCTGCGCGGTGAGCAGCGCGGCGGCGACCGGGGTGAGCGGGCCGTTCTCGCGGAGGTAGCGGTGCAGGTCGGGGCCGTCGATCAGGTCCATGACGAGAGCGAGGAGGTCGCCCTCGACGACCAGGTCGCGGGTGCGCACGATGTTCTCGTGGGTGAGCCGCAGCAGCACGGAGCGCTCGCGCAGGAACCGCATCACGACGTCCGCGTCGTTGGCGAGCTCCTCCTTCAGGACCTTGATCGCCACGGTCTCGCCGGGCTCGCCGGCGACGGCCGCCTCGGCGCCCGCGGTCTCCCGCTGGCGGGCACGCCAGACGGTGCCCGTGGCGCCGCGTCCGAGCGGCTCCTCCAGGAGGTACTTGCTGCCTACCGGCCGCACGTCATGCGCTCCCTGCAGATCGTGGTGCTTACGGTGTTCCCGGATCCGCCGGGAGTTCCGGCCCAACTCTAGGGCCTGTCGTCAAACTGCTGTGGCCGCCCGGAGGACCGCCGTCGTCACCCGGAAAACCGCTGTGGCCGCCCGGAGGGCGGCGGGCGCCGTCCGGCGGCGTGCTCCCGCCCGCCCCGGCCCGTGCCGCCCCCGAGGCGGTACCGGCCCGTTGCGGAACAAGACGCTCACATCGGGCGGATGGTTGCCGCACACCTGTACGACGAACCGCCCCGGAGGCTCTTCCGGGACGGTTCCGTCACCGCGGACGGCGTTCCAAGCAGGCACTTATGGGCGCACAGCCGACGTTTCAAGATCACTTAGCGGTGACCGCCGGGCGTGTTGTCAGTGGCAGGTGCGAGGATGCCTCCAGCACGGACTGTGGGGTCGGGAGCCCTGCGAGCCGTGACGAACCTGTACCGGACGACGCGTCCGTGTCGGGTGGGGGGATTCACAGGGCGTTTCCCCTGCCCGGCGCCCCGCGCAGAAGGGACCGCTGACGGCGATGCAGATCCGGCTGACCGTCCTCGCGCCGCGCAGCGGCCAGACCCCGGCGCGCGCGTGCGACGTGCTGGTCACCGCCCCGTCGGGGACGGCGCTCGCCACCGTGGCGTCCAGCCTGGCCGCCGCGGTCCTGGGGCCCGACGGCTCGCTGGGCAGCGGCGCAGTGGTGCTGTTCGCCGGGCGCGAGCGGCTCGACGCGCAGCGGTGCGCCCTGGGCGAGCCCCCGCTGGTGGACGGGGCGGTGCTCTCGCTCCAGGTCCCGGGCGAGGACGAGGCGGTGGACGACGCCGTTCCGGCGCGGCTGCACGTGGTCGCGGGACCGGACGCGGGCGGGGTCCATCTGCTGCACGGCGGCAGGATCCGGATCGGCCGCTCCGCCGACGCGGACGTGCCGCTCGACGACCCGGACGTGTCCCGGCTGCACTGCGCGGTGACGGTCTCCGCCGACGGCCTGGTCTCGGTGGCGGACCTCGGCTCCACCAACGGCACCCTGCTGGACGGCGCGGAGGTCCGCGACCGCCCGGTCCGGCTGAAGCCCGGTGCGCTGCTGCGGCTCGGCGAGTCCACGCTCCGGCTGACCTCGGGCGCCCCCGAGCCCGCGCTGGCCACGGCGCCGGACGGCGAGGGCCATCTACGGGTGTCCGGCACGACGGCCCCGGCCGGTGCCGGTACCGACGGGCGTGCCGCCGAGGAGCACGGTTCCGGCCATGGGTACGCCGCACCGCCGTCCCCCGGTTCCGGGCCCGGTCCCGCGTACGGCGACGGTGAAGGTGACGACGGGCGTTCCGGCCCGGCGCGTCCAGCACCGGGCGACGAGCCGCCCCGGCGGGGCGGGATAGGCGCCTGGGCCCGCCGGCTCGCGGGCAACAAGGGCGAGCCCGTCCACGAGGCGACACCCGACGGGTCGGGCACGGCCGAGCCGGTGTTCCCGGCCGGCCACGCGGCGCCCCCGGGGCCCGCCGCGCAGAGCGTCTGGCCCGACCCGGCGGCCGTGCTGCTGACCGCGCTCGGCCCCGGCCCCCGGCTGTGGGAGCGCGGCACCACCCACCCCGAGGCGCTCGTGGTGCGGCTGGGGACGACCGACCGGGCGGAGCTGCCCGCCGTGCCGGTCACGGTGGGGCTGCGGGAGGCCGGTTCGCTCGGGCTCGCCGGGCCGCGGACCAGGCTGGCCGGGCTCGCCCGTTCGACGGTGGCCCAGCTCGCCGCGCTGCACTCCCCCGCCGATCTGGAGATCGTGCTGATCAGCACGGACCGCGCCCGGAGCGCGGAGGAGCGCAGACGCGAGTGGGCCTGGCTCGGCTGGCTGCCCCATCTGCGGCCGATGCACGGCCAGGAGTGCCGGCTGCTCCTGGCGTACGACCGCGATCAGGCCACCGCCCGTACGACGGAGCTGGTGCGCCGGCTGGACGACGGGCCGCTCGGGCCCGGCTGGGCGAGCCAGGACCGCGCCACGATCGCCGGGGCCGCGCAGCGGTACACCGGGCCGTACACCGTGGTCGTCGTCGACGGCGACCCCGGCTCGGCGGCGCTGCGCGAGAGCACCGCCCGGCTGGCCGCCGCCGGTGCCGCGGCGGGCATCCATCTGATCTGTCTGGCCGAGACCCCGGCCGCCACCCCCACCTCACCGGTCGCGGCGACGTACGAGGCCGCCTGCCACGCCTCGATCGCGTTCCGCGAGTGCGGGGCGGTGGCGATGCTGAGCGGCGATGTGGCGACGGCCCTGCGGCTGCTGCGGACGGCGGACGGCCGGGCCGCGGGCCGGGGCACGGTCGCCGCGGTGGACGCGGTGTCGGCGCACTGGGCCGAGCGGTTCGGCCGGGCGCTGGCCCCGTTGCGCACGGAGGGTGCCGTCACCGCTCACGGCCGGCCGGCCGCCGCGCTTCCGGCCACCGCCCGGCTGCTGGACGAGCTGGGCCTGGCCCGCGCCACCCCGGCCTCCCTGATGGCCCGCTGGGCCTCCACCGCGGACGACCAGCCCGGTGCCACGGTGCGCGGTTCGGGCCGCTGGACGGGCGGGCCGGCGGGCGGCGGCACGGACGGCGGCGACACGGGCAGCCCCGGCTCGGGCCGTACGGAGTATCCGCGCAACCCGGCCCCCCGGGTCGGCGCCCAGCGGCTGGGCGGCACGCCCGGCCCCGACGGCACGGGCGGATACGCCCCGGGCTCGGGCCGCACCCCGTACCCCGGCAGTGAGAACGCCACACACATCGGCACCCCGGCCCGCCCCTTCGCTCCCGACGACACCCACGGTTCCGGCCGCACCCCGTACCCGGACTCCGGCCGCACCCCGCATCCCGGCGGTTCCGCGTCCCGGGTCGGCGGGCAGCGTCACGGCGGCGCGCCCGGTGACACCCCGAGCTCGCGGACCGTTCCCGGGACCGGGACCGGTTCCTGGGGCAGCGGCGGCGGTGACGGCCGGGGATCCGGCGGTCCGCGGTCCGCCGGATCCGGACATGGCTCGAACCGGGTCAGCGGGCCGCGCGGCAGCGACACCCCCCGGATCGCCGCGCGAGGCGCCGAGAGCGCCACCACCGCCGGGCACCCCGCCGCGGAGGCCGTCGCGGGCGCTGGCACACCCGCCCCCGCCACCGCCGAAGGCACCGCCGCGGTCGGTCGGCCCGTGGTGGTGCTCGGGGCCGGGCCCCGGGGCGCGGTCAGCGTGGATCTGGCGGAGGAGGGCCCGCACCTCCTCGTCGAGGGACCGGCCGGCAGCGGGCGCACGGAATTGCTGCGGGCCGTCGCCGCCTCGCTCGCCGCGGCCGCCCGGCCCGACCTGCTGGGCATCCTGCTGGTCGACGGGGCGGGCGGCGACCGCGGCGAGGGCCTCGGCCCCTGTACCGAACTCCCGCACGCGTTCATGCACCTGGTGGCCTCCGATCCGGTCCGGATGCGGGAGTTCGCGCAGGCGCTGGGCGGCGAGCTGAAGCGGCGTGCCGAGCTGCTCGGCCCGTACGACTTCACCGAATGGCATCACCGGCACGAGGTGGCCCGGCGGATGGTCGGCCAGCGCCCGCCGGCCGGCACGGAACAGCGCGGTGACGTGGACGCCCCGATGAGCGGGACGCTCCGGCTGCGCCCCGCCGCCGCGTCCCCGGCTCCCGGGCCCTCTCCGCTGCCCCGGCTCGTCGTCCTGGTCGACGACTTCGACGCGCTGGTCGCCCCGGCGCTCGGCAGCCCCGGCCGCCCCGCCGCCGGTTCGGTGGTGCGGGCCCTGGAGACCGTGGCGCGGGAGGGCGGGAGGCTGGGCGTCCACCTGGTCGCGGCGTCGGCCCGCCCGGAGCGCACGGAGGACACCGACCTGGCCCACGGGGCCCGGCTGCGCATCGTGCTGGACGCGCCGGTGGTCCAGCCGTCGCCGGAGGACCCGGCGCCCGGGCGGGGCAGGCTCGGGCATCCGGACGGGCGGGTGACGCCGTTCCAGGGCGGCCGGGTGACCGGCCGCATCCCGCGTACCGCCACGCTGCGGCCCACCGTCGTGCCGCTGGAGTGGGAGCGGATGGGCGATCCGCCGACCCGCCGCCCGGTCCGCGAGCTGGGCAACGGACCGACGGACCTGGCGCTGCTGGCCAGTGCTCTGGAGCGGGCGGCGCGTTCGGTGAACGCCGAGCCGATAGCCCCGCTCGGCCCCGTCCACAGCTGACCGGGACCGGGTCCGGACATGCACTGACATCACGTCACGAGCCCATCACGATCAAGGAGTTGACACGAGAAGCGGTATTGCGGCGTCCGGGGGCCGGGCGTAGGACTGTGCGCACACAACGATGTGAGAGACGGGGAAGCAATGCGCACAACCCTTCGGATCAGCAGGGCCGCCGCGGTGTTCACCGCTGTCGGCGCACTGGCCCTCACCGGATGCAGTGACGACGGCGGCGGGAAGGACAAGTCGGACAAGGGCTCGGGGAGCGGCAAGCAGAGCTCGTCGGTCGACCTGCCCAAGCTGGACGGCGAGAAGCTGTCCGTCGCGGCCGTCTGGACCGGTGCCGAACAGGCCAACTTCGTCAAGGTCCTCAAGGAGTTCGAGAACCGCACGGGCGCGAAGGTCACCTTCGTCCCGGCCCAGGACCCGATCGTCAACTTCCTCGGTACGAAGATCGCGGGAGGTCAGCCGCCGGACATCGCGATGATCCCGCAGGTCGGCGCGATCCAGCAGGCCGCGCAGAAGAAGTGGGCGAAGCCGGTCGGTCCGGAGGCCAAGGCTCAGCTGGCGAAGAACTACTCGAAGGTCTGGCAGGACCTGGGCGCGGTGGACGGCACCCAGTACGGCGTGTACTTCAAGGCCGCCAACAAGTCCCTGATCTGGTACAACGCCAAGGCGTTCGAGAACGCGGGCGCGGCCGAGCCGAAGACCTGGAAGGACTTCCTGAAGACCGCCGAGACGGTCTCCGCCTCGGGTGTCACCCCGGTCTCGGTCGGTGGCGCGGACGGCTGGACCCTCACCGACTGGTTCGAGAACATCTACCTCTCCCAGGCCGGCCCGGAGAAGTACGACCAGCTGGCCCAGCACAAGATCAAGTGGACGGACCCGTCCGTCAAGGCGGCGCTGACCACGCTCGCCGAGCTCTTCGGCAAGCCGTCGCTGATCGCGGGCGGCGCCGACGGCGCGCTGCAGACGGAGTTCCCGGCCTCGGTCACCCAGACCTTCACCGGCGGTGACCAGCCCAAGGCCGCGATGGTCTTCGAGGGTGACTTCGTGGGCGTCAACATCGCGCAGACGAAGGCGAAGATCGGGACCGACGCCAAGGTGTTCCCGTTCCCGGCCGTCGGTGCCGAGTCCCCGGTCGTGACCGGTGGCGACGCCGCGGTGGCGCTGAAGGACGGCAAGGGCGCCCAGGCGCTGCTGACCTGGCTGGCCTCGACCGATGCCGCGCAGATCATGGCCGAGCAGGGCGGGTTCATCTCGCCGAACAAGGGCCTGGACGCCACCGCGTACCCCAACGAGGTGCAGCGCACCATGGCGAAGGCCCTGGTCGCGGCCGGTGACTCCGTCCGGTTCGACATGTCCGACCAGGCGCCGCAGTCGTTCGGCGGGACGCCCGGCAAGGGTGAGTGGAAGACCCTCCAGGACTTCCTGAAGAACCCGAAGGACATCGCGGGGACTCAAGCGAAACTGGAGTCCGACGCGGCCAAGGCGTACAAGAGCTGACGGGATGACGACAGCCGCAGCGGGGGGCGCCGACGCGGTGCCCCCCGCCGACAAGCAATCGTCCCCGGAGCCGTCGGTGCCCGCGCCCAGGAAGCCGTCCGATCCGTCGGCCGGCGCCCCGGGACGCGCGCGCAGGAGTGCGACCGGCACCCGCCGGTTCTTCGCGGCGCTCTTCCTGGCACCCGCGCTGGTGCTGCTGGGCGCGCTCGTGGTCTATCCGATCGTGTACTCCGTCTACCGGTCGTTCTTCGACCAGGCGGGTACGGGCTTCGCCGGACTCGACAACTACAAGGCGCTGTTCACGGACGACACCATCCGTACAGCGGTCAAGAACAACGCGATCTGGGTGGTGCTCGCGCCCACGGTCTCCACGGCCCTCGGGCTGATCTTCGCGGTGCTGACCGAGCGGATCCGCTGGGGCACGGCGTTCAAGCTGGTGGTCTTCATGCCGATGGCGATCTCCATGCTCGCCGCCGGCATCATCTTCCGGCTGGTGTACGACGCCGCCCCGGAGCGCGGGGTCGCCAACGCCGTATGGGTGGGTGTGCACGACACGTTCAACGAGTCGGCGGGCTACCCGAAGGCGCACCCGCTGCCCGTCCACCCGCTCAAGGCGGGCCCCGGCGGCTCGTTCGTCACCAAGGCGCCGGTACGGGCCGGGCAGCCGGTGCAACTGCCGCTGGTCGGTGTGATCCCGGCGAACATGCCGAAGGACGCGAAGCCCGCGAAGGCCGCCGCGGCCGGGGACGGGAAGATCCACGGCACCGCGTGGCTGGACTTCACCAAGGGCGGTGGCGGCAAGCCCAACGTCATCGACGCCAAGGAGCTGGGGCTCAAGGGCATCGAGGTCGAGGCGGTCAAGGACGGCAAGGTCGTCGCGACGGCGAAGGCGGCGGCGGACGGCACGTTCACGCTGCCCGCGTCGGCGGACGGCGCCGGGCTCCGGCTCCCCGCCTCGAACTTCAAGGAGCCCTACAACGGGGTCGAGTGGCTCGGCCCGACGCTCGTCACCCCCGGGATCATCGGTTCCTACGTCTGGATGTGGGCCGGGTTCGCGATGGTGCTGATCGCGGCGGGGCTCGCGGGGCTGCCGCGTGAACTCCTCGAAGCGGCCCGGGTGGACGGCGCGAACGAGTGGCAGGTGTTCCGCCGGATCACGGTGCCGATGCTCGCGCCCGTGCTCGTGGTGGTGCTGGTCACGCTGATGATCAACGTGCTGAAGATCTTCGACCTGGTCTTCATCATCGCGCCGGGTTCCTCGCAGGACGACGCGAACGTGCTGGCGCTCCAGCTCTACCGGTCCTCGTTCGGCACGGACGCGGACCTCGGGATCGGCAGCGCGATCGCCGTACTCCTGTTGCTGCTGGTACTCCCGGTGATGTACGTCAACATCCGCCGGATCCGGAAGGAGGGGCGCCGATGACGACAGCGTCGACCACGGCCACGAGCACACCGGCCGACAGTGCTCCGGTGAAGGCCGAGCGGTCCCTCGGCGCACGGCTGGCCGCCCGCGCCGGCGGCGGCGCGATGCGGATCTTCCTCGTCCTGGTGGCCCTTTTCTGGCTGATGCCGACGATCGGTCTGCTGCTGTCCTCGCTGCGCGGCGCGGACGACATCGCGGCGACCGGCTGGTGGAAGGTGTTCACGGCCCCGTCCGAGCTCACCTTCGACAACTACTCCCGGCTGCTCGACAATCCGACGATCACCCACTCCCTCCTCAGCACGGTCATGATCACCGTTCCGGCGACCCTGCTGGTCGTCGTGATCGGCTCACTGGCCGGATACGCCTTCGCCTGGATGGAGTTCCCCGGCCGCGACTGGTGGTTCCTGGTGGTCGTGGGGCTGCTGGTGGTCCCGGTGCAGGTCGCCCTGGTCCCGGTCTCCAAGCTGTTCGGTGCGGTCGGGATCTTCGAGACGACCTTCGGCGTGATCATCTTCCACACGGCCTTCGGCCTGCCCTTCGCGATCTTCCTGCTGCGGAACTTCTTCGCGGAGATCCCGAGGGAGCTGCTGGAGGCGGCCCGGCTCGACGGGGCGGGCGAGATCCGTCTCTTCACCCGGGTGGTGATGCCGCTGGGCGGTCCGGCGATCGCCTCGCTCGGCATCTTCCAGTTCCTCTGGGTGTGGAACGACATGCTGGTGGCGCTGATCTTCGCGGACTCCGGCTCCCCGCCGATCACGGTGGCCCTGCAGCAGCAGGTACGGCAGTTCGGCAACAACATCGACGTGCTGGCGCCCGGCGCCTTCGTGTCGATGGTGATTCCGCTGGCGGTCTTCTTCGCCTTCCAGCGCCAGTTCGTCTCCGGCGTGATGGCGGGCGCGGTGAAGTAGCCGAGCGAAGCGGACGAGCGAAGCGGACGGTGCCGCCGTCGGACTGGCCCGAGGGCCGGTCCGGCGGCGGCACCTTCAGCGTTGCTGGCCCGCCATCACCGTGACCAGGCCGATGACCACGAGCAGCGAGCCGCCCCAGGTCCACATCGAGGTCCGCTCGTGCAGCACGGTCGCCCCGGCCAGCACGATCAGCAGATACCCGAGGGCGTTGAACGGATAGGCGATGGACAGCGGAACCTTGGCCAGGGTCGCCATCCAGGCCAGGGCCGACACCCCGAAGACCACCAGGCCCAGGACGACCCAGGGGCTGGTCGCGGCGCGGATCGCGACGGATCCGCCGCCGTGCCCCGCGGCGGCGGCCGCGCCCTTCATCCCGTGCTTGAGCATGATCTGACCGCCCGCCGAGGAGAACACGGCGAACAGCAGCAGCATCAGACTGGGGAGGGTCAAGGCCTTGCTCCTGACTGCGACGCCCGCGGATTCCGGCTCCGGGGCGGGGGCGGGACGGGGGACGGCGGCCTCAGACGCCGACCCGGTCGGCATGGACGTACTGTCGGTTGAGGATGTCCTGTACATCGACGTGCTCTCCAGCGATGATCGTCTCGGCCGCATGCGGGGTGAGCAGTGCGACGTGCTGATAGCCGAACAGCGTCGGCCGGATCCGGGTGAGCAGCTTCGACACCGCGCCCAGGACCGCGGGGAGCGGTCCGCCGCCGAGCAGCGCCCAGAACGGGGCCCCGGTCGACGCGATGTCCAGGACGTCGTAGCCCGCGTCCCGGACCGTGCGGCGCAGGCTGGCCCGGGTGAAGAAGCGCAGATGCGTTTCGTCGAGGATGCCGCGCCGGTCGTAGCCGAAGACTCCGAACGCCACCCGCAGCCGTGAGTACCAGTGGCTGAAGTTCGGCACGGAGAGCAGCACATGGCCGCCGGGCCGCAGCACCTCGGCGACCTCGGCGAGCACCCGCTCGGGGCGGGAGAGGTGCTCGATGACGTCGCCGGCGACCACGTAGTCGTAGTCGACGCCGATCTCGACCGGCAGCCCCTCCTCCAGGTTGGCGAGGTGGAAGCGGGTGCACTTCTCGCGTACGCCGGGTACCTCGATGTAGTCCACGCCGGTGACCTCGTGGCCGAGGGCTTCGAGGCGCTGGGCGAACAGTCCGCCGGAGCAGCCGAGGTCGAGGACCCGGCCGGGCGGGAGGCTGCGCATCTTCTCCAGGATGACGGAGTGCGAGGATCCGTCGCCCTCCTTGAACGCGTACTCGACGGGCTTGGGGATCCAGCCGCAGGTGCCGAATCCCTTGACGGCGAGCCGGTATTCGAGGACGTCCTTGACGACGTCCTTCGCGTACTTCATGCCGTTGACGTAGCAGATCTCGTCGCCGTAGTAGGTGGGGACGGCGATCTCCTTGATCCGCATCCCCTCGTTGAGCAGCTGGACGATGATCTGGGTGTCGAAGTCGAACGCGTCGGTGTTCCGGTGGATCGGCAGCTTCTTGAGCGCCGCGACGCTGTAGGCGCGGTATCCGGAGTGGAATTCGGTGAGTTGTGATCCGAGGAGGGCGTTCTCCACACGGGTGAGAATGCGGTTGCCGAGCCATTTGTACATCGGCATACCGCCCTTGAGCGCGGATCCGGATTTCATCATCCGCGACCCGAAGACGGCCTCGCATTCACCGCGTTCGATCGGTGCGACCATGTCGGGCAGGAATTCCGGGGCGTACTGTCCGTCGCCGTGCAGCAGCACGACGATGTCGAGTCCGTGCTCGGCGGCCAGCGCGTATCCGGCCTTCTGGTTCCCGCCGTATCCGAGGTTCTTCGTGTGCCGCATCACCACGGTCCGCGGCATTCCCTCCGTCTGCGACCAGCGGCAGCCGGCGGTGAAGGTCGCGTCATGGCTCGCGTCGTCGAGAATGAGGATTTCGGCGACCTTGGACCGGAAGTCCTCCGGAATGCGGTCGAGTGTCCTCTCCAGCGTCGTCTCGGCGTTGTACGCGACCACCAGGATGCCGATCCTGGGGCTCGGGCTTTCCTTCACGGGGCGTTCTCCAGTTGCGCTCGGTACTCGGTGCTTGGTGTCTGGCGCTTGCGGGGAGGGTCAGTTGACGGCGCAGCCGGTGCGCTGCTCGGCGCAGGACGCCGCGGCCGGGTTCCGTCCGGCGGGCGGCCGGGCGGGCGGCTGCGGCCGGGCGGCGATGATCTTGCGGACTCCGCTGACCAGGCCCCCGGCGAGCACCACCCAGCCCAGCTCGGCGAGGTGCAGCACCGTTTCGCTCCAGTGCACGGCGGAGCGGCCCTGGTAGCCGAGGACCGCCGTCAGGCCGAGCAGGCAGCTGTACGCGGCGCCCTCCCAGAAGCCGACGACGAACAGTCCGGCGGCGGCCCAGGTGAGGTACTGGAGCGCGGAGGCGGTGGAGAGCAGCAGCAGGAGGCTCATCGTGACGGCGACGACGACCGGCAGTTGCGCGGGCCGCAGCCAGGCGAGCCAGACCCCGGCCGCCACACAGGCCAGTACGAAGATGAAGTGGCCGTCGCCCTCGATGTAGGTGATGAAGGACTGCGGCAGGCCGAGCAGATCGGCGAACCGGACGAGCCCCCAGAGGCGGTAGCCGCCGCCCGCGTACTCCAGGACGTTCTCCTTGAGGTGCTGCGGAACGGTCAGCAGGACCGGCCCCCAGACGAGGGCGATCAGGGCCGCGAACCCGGCCGAGAAGCGGACGAACGCCGGCCGGCCCGCCCGCACCGCGACCAGGAACAGCGCCGGGATCACCACCACGGGGATGAACTTGACGCTGATCGACAGCGCGGCGGCCACCCCGGCGGCCAGCGGCGCCCTGCGGTCCACGAGGAGATGGGCGGCGACCAGGGCGAAGGTGATGGCGACCGCGTCGGTGTTGCCGTGGTATCCGGAGGTGGCGATCAGTACGGGGCTGGCGGCCACGCCCACGCCGCAGGCGACGGCGGCGCCGAGTGAACCGCGGCGGCGCACGATCTCGAAGACGACGATCGCGCAGAAGAAGTCGGCGATCGAGGCGGGCGATCTGATCAACGTGCCGAAGGGGATACCGAGTTCGGAGAGCTCATTCAGCCCGAGAAGCATCCAGCCGGCCAGCGGCGGATGGTTGTAGACGGGAAGTCCCGGCAGCGGCTGTTCGTAAATCCGAATGGGGCCGTAACGCACGATCGCCTTTGCGAAACCGTGAAAGATTCGCACATCGGCCGGGCCCGGCTTGTTCGCCGCGATCAGCATTCGGGTGATAAGACCCGCGACGGCGGCGACGATCACCACCGCCCTTGCGCGTGACACGTTCCAGGTTTCGCATCGCATTCGGATACCCATGAAAACAGAACGTAGCAACCCGAAGACGCTGAACAACGCACCGATGGCCACACTTAGATGGACCATTACTCGAATATTTCGCGCATCCGCGCAAACATTCGCATCCCTGAATCACTCGAACGGTTCAGGGGGCACACGGCGGCGGAAGAGAATTGCCCGGCCGGAAGCGGCACGGCCGGGCGGTACGGATTACAGCATTCGGTCGACCACACCGGCCGCCGCGTGCCCGTCGTCCAGGTCGCAGAAGTCCCGGCGGAACGCCTCGTACGCCTGCGCGTGTCCCGCGGTGGCCCGCTCCGGATCGCGCAGCGCCTCCACGAGAGCGGCAGAACCGGGGATCAGCGGGCCGGGGGCACGGGCCTCGAAGTCGAAGCAGAGGCCGCGCAGGGTGTCGCGGTGGTGCGCCGGGTCGTAGGTGTGGAAGAGCATCGGGCGGCCGGTCCGGGCGAAGTCGAACATCAGCGAGGAGTAGTCGGTGACCAGGACGTCGCTGATCAGCATCAGCTCGCCGGCGTCGCCGTAGCGCGAGACGTCCCGGACGAAGCCGCTGCCGCTGTCCGGGACGCGGCCGGTCACCAGGTGGTGGCGGCGCACCAGCAGCACGGTGTCGTCGCCGAGTTCGCGTTCGGCGGCGGCCAGGTCGAGCCGGAGGCCGAGGGCGTACCGGCCGTCGCCGCGCGGCTGGTCCTCCCGCAGGGCCGGCGCGTACAGCACGACCCGCTTGCCCTCGGGGACGGCGAGCCGTTCGCGTACCGCGGCGGCGACCTTGGCCCGGTCCGGGGCGTGGAACAGGTCGTTGCGGGGGGAGCCGCATTCCAGGATCTCGCCCGGATAGCCGAAGGAGCGTCTCAGGACGGGGGTGGCGAAGCTGTTCGGCGAGACCAGGAAGCTCCACTGGCGGGCGCGCCGCTCGATGGTGGCGGGGTGGGGGGCGTCGGCGCGGGCGGTGCCCGCCCGGTCGAGGCCGATCCGTTCGAGGGGGGCGCCGTGCCAGGTCTGGACGACGCACTGGCCCTCGCGCCGCTCGAACCACTCCGGCAGCTGGGTGTTGGTGACGACGTAGCGGCTGCGGGCCAGCGCCTCGTGCCAGGCGGCGGAGCCGTGCTCGACGGCCGTGGCACCGGCCGGGACGCGGGCCTGCTGGTCGCTCACCACCCACAGGTGTTCCAGTTCGGCGCCGCGCCGGGCGATCTCCTCGTGGACGGCGCGCGGCGAGTCGGAGTACTGCCGGCCGTCGAAGCTGCTGTACAGCACGGTGTCGCGCAGTGGTGCGGTGCGCCGGGCCCGGTAGCGCTCGCGCAGCAGCCGCCTGCCGCGCGGGCCGCGTTCCGCCGCGGGAAGCACCGGGGCACTGCTGATCAGCAGCCGGTCGTGGAAGCGCCGATCGACGGTGTACGTCCGGCCGCCGAGGGTGCGGGCGGCGGGCAGGGTGCGGTGGGCGGCGGCCGGGATGCGCAGCGCGGCGTCGTACGCCTCGTCCCGGGCGCCCCGCTCGCGGAGGAAGAGGTACCAGTCCCCCTGGCCCAGCGGCAGGTTCCCGCCGGGGATCTCGACGGCGTCCGGCCGGAGCGCGGCCCGGAACCGCCGGGCGCCCGCGGCCCCGGAGAGGGTGAGCGGCAGGACGGCCTCCTCGCCGTGCCCGCCGTGTCTGGCCACCAGGTCGAGGGGCGTTTGCGGAAGTCCGGGGAAGGTGCCCTCCAGGAGGAGCTGCCCGTCCCCGGTCCAGGTCGCCAGGTCGACGGCGGGCTGCACGGTGCGGTCGCTGATCAGCAGATTGCCGCGGGAGCAGGTGGTGAGGCCGAGTTCGCGCCGCTCCTCGCCGGTCCCGGCCAGCGGGTACCGGCCGGGCAGTACCGGCCCCGGCACGTCGACCGGTGTGCGGCGGCCGTCCGGTCCGACGAGGTGCAGGCCGTACGAGACCTGGGCGAGCTCCGTGCCCTCGGCGGCGTCCGGCCGGGCGTGGGTGAAGGCGTCGAGCGGGACGTCCGCGGTGAACCGCCGCCAGCCCGCCGCCGAGGGCACGGCCCCTTCGTGGACCGTCACCGGACGGTCGAAGGCGGTACCGGAGGGGCGGTGGGTGAGCGCGAGGCGCAGCGGCCCGTTGCCGAGCCGGTCGCGGATCATTCCGTCGATGACCACGGTGGGGGTTCCGTCGCCGGTGTCGCCCGCGCGGTGCGTCTCGAAGCGGGCGTCGATCCGTTCGGCGTGCAGCACCAGTCTGCCGCCCTCGAAGGCGGGCACGATCCGGTGGTCGCCGTCGGGGCGGTGCACGGGCGGCGGGGCGCCCGCCTCGTCGGTGGAGAGTCCGGAGCGGCGCAGCATGCCGTGTCCGGCGATGCCGATCTCCAGCCGCCAGGTGCGGCGTTCGGGGCCGTCGGCCGGGTCGATGCGGAGCCTGGCCGGGTCGACGACGGTCGCGAAGCCGGATCTGTCGTAGTCGTGCAGGCTCTGCCGGGACCGGGCGGTGGCCTCGGGTTCGACGGTGGTGCGCAGCCGCAGCGGCACCACGCGCCGGCGTCCGGCCCGCAGCCAGCCGGCCCGGAACTCGGCGGCGCGCGATCCGGCGGGCAGGTTGCGGATGTACGCGTACCCCTTGAGGTGCAGTCTGCCGTCCTGCCAGTGGGCGTCCCGCAGCCGGGCGGTGAGCGGCAGGTCCCGCTCGGTCACGCGCAGCACCGGGCGTGGCACCGGCCGGGTGAGGACCGGGTAGGAGGCGCTGCGGCGGTGTACCCCCCGTACCGTGAAGGCGCCCGGCTCGGACGTGTCGAGGGCGAGCAGGTCCAGCAGTTCGCCGGTCCGGCGTTCGCGTACGAGGTGCCACATCAGGCGCAGCCGCAGCGGCAGCGCGTCGAGCACGGCCGGGTCGACCTGGTCGGTGAACTCGTTGGCGTACGTGACGAAGGCGCGCCGGTACTCCTCGTCGCCGTCGGGCAGCGCCTCCATGAAGTACCGGAGGTCGTTGGCGAGCACATGGGCCTCGTAGCGCCGTTTGTCGGCGGCGTCGCGGTGCTCGTCGAGGAAGGCGCAGACGCCGAGCACGTGCGAGACCCGGTCCTGGACGCCGCGGACGACGGCGCGGCGGGTGGCGGGGGAGCCCGGCCGGACGCGCCAGTGGTAGACGGGGTCCTTCAGCACGTCGACGGAGCGGGCCAGGAAGTGGGCGGGCAGCACGACGGGGATGTCCTCGTAGAGGGCGCCGACCGGGAAGGCGAAGGCGTGCTCGTCCCAGAAGGACCGGCGGAAGACCTTGTTGCAGGCGATCCGGTCGGCGGCCAGGTCCCAGTCCCGCGAGATGTGGGTGCGCAGCCGGGTGGTCGCCATGGGCCTGCGGAATTCGGGCGACTGCTGGAGCCGGCCGCCGGTCCGCAGCCGCAGCACGTTGCCGGAGGCGATGTCCGAGCCGGTCTCGTCCAGGGCGCCGGCGAGGAGTTCGTACGCGCGGGGCGGGAGCACGTCGTCGCTGTCGGCGAAGGCGAGGTGGCGGGCGCCCGGATCGCAGTTGCGGACCCCGGTGTTGCGGGCGTGCCCGAGCCCGCCGTTGTCCTGGCTCACCAGCCGGAACCTGCGGTCCCGTGCGGCGAACGCGGCGGCCAGGGCCGCGCTGTCGTCGGTGGAGCCGTCGTCGACCATCACCACTTCCAGGTCGGCCATGGTCTGCTCCGCGAGGGACTTCAGGCAGTCCGTCAGATAGAGCTCGACGTTGTGGACGGGTACGACGACACTGAGCCGTGGCGGCATGCTGGGCACATCCGTTCATCGGGGGCCTGACTGTCCGTACGGCTCAACCCCGTGACGGTCCGGGGGTCACCGGTCGCGGTCTCTCCCGAACGGGTGAGATCGACCGCTCCCCGGTTGCCGGGCGGTACGGCTCCGTCCCGCCCAGGAACAGGTGGCGCACCACGCGTTCGGCCGCGTTCCCGTCGTCGTACGGGCAGACTCGACGGCGGCCCGGAGACATCCCTGATCGCGGTGGGCGGGCACGACAACACCGAGAAGCATGGCAGCCGAGCGTAATCACGCCGTCACCCCGCGCCGAATCCCGTGTTCACCCGTTCGGGGCAGTGCCGGTGACCCGGGGCGTCCGCCCCGGTTGAGCGGGCATGAAGCCGCGCCTCAGTGTCGTCGTCCCGGTCCACAACGTCGAGGACCACCTGGAGGACTGCCTGCGCTCGGTGGCCGGACAGTCCGTCGGCGACATCGAAGTGGTCCTCGTGGACGACGGTTCGACGGACGGGAGTACGGCCATCGCCGAGTCCTTCGCCGCCCACGACCGCCGCTTCCGCTGTGTCCGCCGCCCCAACGGCGGGCCGGGCGCGGCCCGCAACACGGGCGTGCGGCACACCACCCCGGACGTGCCGTACCTGGCGTTCGTCGACAGCGACGACGTCGTCGTCCACGACGGCTACGCGCGGATGCTGGCCTCTCTGGAGTCGACCGGCTCCGACCTCGCGACCGGCAATGTGTGGCAGCTGACCGAGCAGGGGCGGCAGCAGGCCCGGGAGTACCGCTGGCTGACCGGCAGCCGGGCCCGCACCCACATCGGCCGCGATCCCCGGCTGCTCGCCGACCGGGTCGCCTGGAACAAGGTGTTCCGTCGTTCCTTCTGGGACCGGCACGCCTTCGCCTTCCCGGAGGGCACGCTGTACGAGGACACCCCGGTGGTGATCCCGGCGCACTACCTGGCCGGTTCGGTGGACGTGCTGCACGAGCACGTCCACTACTGGCGGGTCCGGCAGGGTTCGGTCACCCGGCACCGTACGGACGTCCAGGGCGTGCGGGACCGGATCTCGGCGTGCGAGCAGGTCAGCGCGTTCCTGGCGGGCCGGGGCGGGGTGGCGAACGGTGGTGCGCGGCGCCGCTACGACCTGTCGTGCCTGCGCGACGACTTCGTGTACTTCCTGGACGGGCTCCCCCTGGGCGGACCCGAGTACCGGGAGGCGTTCATGGCGGGCGCCGGGGCGTTCCTGGACCGGATGGAGCGGATGGACGGGGCGGGCCGGGCGGACCGGGCCGTGGCCCATGAGTTCCCGGTGTCGCTGCGGATCAAGTGGCAGCTGGTGAAGGAGCGCCGGCTCCCGGAGCTGCTGGAGGTGCTGGCCTTCGAACGGGCCAACGGGGCCGGGACGTTCATGGTCGGCGGGGTGCCGGGGCGGCGGCAGGCCGGCTTCCCCGGCATCCCGGACACCGTCCGCCTCGCCCGCACCGACCTCCCGGCCGTGGCCCGGCTGCTGGACGCGCGCTGGGGCGACGACGGGAAGCTGCGGCTGCGCGGTTACGCGTACATCCGCAATCTGCCGGCCACGACGCCCCGCCACTCGCTGAAGGTGGGCCTGGTGCGGGCGACCCAGGGGCAGGTGTTGCGGACGGTGCCGCTGCGCGGCGTGCTCTCGCCCGAGGCGACCGTCGACTCCGGCCAGCAGCTGCACCGTTACGACCACTCCGGCTTCGAGATGATCCTCGACCCGCGCCGGCTGCGGCCCGGCGGCTGGATGGTGGGGATGATGGTGGCCGCCCAGGGCGCGGTCCGCCGGGTGGCGGTGCGCGCCGTGGACACGGGGGCCGCCCAGCCGCTCGTCCATGATCTGGGCGACGGACGGCGGGCGGTGCTCGATTACCGGGGCGGGCGGCTCCGGCTGACCCTGGCTCAGCTGCCCGCCCGTTGCGAGAGCCACCGCTTCGGCACGGACCTGGAGCTGACCGGCCGGCTGTACGAGGGCGTCCGGCCGAAGGCCCTGGTGCTGACCTGCGAGGGGGTGGCGGACCAGGAGTTCGGCCACCCCGTCGAATGCCGGCCGGACGGCCGCTTCACGGTACGGATCCCGCTCGCCGACCTCGCCGGGATGGCGGCTGCGGTACCGGCACCGCACCGGGCGCCGCGCGAGGTCGAGCCGGAGCCCGGCGGCCGGTGGCGGGCGCGGCTGGTGCTGGCCGACGGTACGCGGGTGCCGCTCGCGGTGGCCCCGGAGTCGGCGCCGCCGGTCGTGGCCGACGCGGCGGGCGAGCTGGTGCTGGACCTGAGCGGGCAGCCGTTCGTGGAGGGGGCGGTGTGGACGCCGGACGGGGCGCTGCGGGTGGAGGGGGTGACCGGAGCCGGTACGGGCGTACGGCAGGACGAGGGCCCGGACCGCCTCGTGCTGCGGCACGAGACGCTGCGCGAGACGGTGTCGGCGCCCGTCACCCATGACGAGCGGGGCGCGGG
>NZ_JBCEWQ010000155.1:0-20510 GCF_038448545.1 Streptomyces sp. CLV115 | reverse complement strand
CCGCATCAGGACAGACAGCCACACGCTCCTCGACAAGCCGATGAATCGTCGCAGCATCCGGATACGGACCAGCCACACCGTTCCACTCGACCAACACCTCCCGCCGCTCCCCCACCGTGAGCATGTTCAACTCCGACAGACGCGCACCCGGCGCAGCCGCCACCGACGCCGCCAGAGTCGAGAGGTGACCGGCCAACCGCTCGATCGTCGCCCGCTCGAACAGATCCGTCCGGTACTCCAGGGCCGCCAGCAGCTCACCGTCCGCCTCTGTCGCGGTCAGCTGGAGATCGAACTTGGCGTCCTGACCGCCCACACCGACCTGCTCGACCGTCAGACCGGGCAGGCTCCACGACTCCCCGTCCGGGGTGTTCTGGAACACGAACAGGGTCTGGAACAGGGGGTTGCGGGACAGGTCCCGGTCGGGGGCCAGCTCGTCGACGAGGCGCTCGAAGGGCAGGTCCTGGTGGTCGTAGGCACCGAGGGCGGTGTCCTTCACCCGGTCCAGGAGCTCGGTGAACGCGGGGTCGCCGGACAAGTCGGTACGCAGGACGAGGGTGTTGACGAAGAAACCGATCAGGCCCTCCGTCTCGGCGCGGTTGCGACCGGCGATCGGGGTGCCGACCGCGATGTCGTCCTGACGGCAGTAGCGGGCCAGCACGATCTGGAACAGGGACAGCAACGCCATGAACAGGCTCGCACCCTGCCCACTCGCCATTGCCCGCAACGCCTCCGCCACCTCCGACGGCACCGAGAAGTAAACGGTGTCGCCCTCGGCACCCTCCCGTTCCGCAGGCCGGCCGTGGTCGGTCGGCAGCTCCAGGGCCGGTACCCCTGTGAGACGTTCGCGCCAGTACGCCAACTGCCTCTCCAGGAGATCCCCGCTGAGTTGCTCCCGCTGCCAGGCGGCGAAATCCGCGTACTGCACGGGGAGTTCGGGCAGTGACGCCACACCTCCGGCGACGGCGGCCACATACAGTTCGCACAGTTCGCGGGCCAGAATCCCGGAGGACCAGCCGTCCGAGACAATGTGGTGCAGCGTGATCAGTACGTACTGGTCGTCGTCAGCGAGGCGCACTACGTCGACCCGCAGAAGCCGCCCGCCCTCCAGCTCGAACGGTCGCCGCGCCTCGGCCGCCATGACCTCCAGCGCGACCTGCTCCCGGTCGGCCGCCGGCGTGGTCCGGACGTCGTGCACAACCGGAGTGACCGACCACGGCGCATCCACGATCTGCGCGGGACGGCCCGAGTCGTCCGTGACGAACCGGGTCCGCAGCACCTCGTGCCGGGTCACCAGACCGGTGAACGCCGCACCCAGTGCACCGGCGTCGAGCGTGCCGCGCACCCGCAGGCCGAAGGGCACGAGGTACTCGGCGCTGCCCGGCGTCAACTGGTCCAGGAACCAGAGCCGCTGCTGCGCGAACGACAGCGGCAGTGGGCCGTTGCCCCGGTCGAGCGGAACCAACGCCGCCTCTTCGGCCGTCCCCAGCTCTCGCACGGCCTCGGCCAGTGTGGCCGGGGTGGGCGAGGAGAAGAGGGCGCGCACCGGGACGTCCGACCCGAGCCGCTGCCGCAGACGCGACGTCACCTGTGTCGCGAGCAGTGAATGGCCGCCCAGTTCGAAGAAGTTGTCGTGGATGCCGATGGTGTCGATGCCGAGGACGTCGGACCACACGCCGGTGATGATCTCTTCGGTCGAGTTGCGGGGTGCGGTGTAGGTGGTGGCGAGTTCGGGGCGATGGCCGTCCGGCGCGGGAAGGGCCTTGGTGTCGACCTTCCCGTTGGGTGTCAGGGGCAGGTGGTCGAGGGTGAGGTAGGTGCTGGGGACCATGTAGTCGGGCAGCTGCCGCTGGAGATGCGTACGGAGTTCCGACGCCTCGGGGGCGTGTCCCGGGGTGGGAACGACGTAGGCGACCAGACGCTTGTCCCCGGGGGTGTCTTCGCGGGTGGTGACAGCGGCGGTGTGGATGTGGGGATGGGTACTGAGGGCGGCTTCGATCTCGCCGAGTTCGATGCGGTAACCGCGCAGCTTGACCTGGTTGTCGATCCGCCCGATGAACTCAAGCGTGCCATCGGGCCGCCACTTCACCAGATCCCCGGTGTGGTAGACCCGCGGGTCGGACCGGGGCGGAGTGAGGGGGTTGGGGGTGAAGCGTTCGTGGGTGAGGTCGGGCCGGTTGTGGTAGTGCCGGGCCAGACAGATACCGCCCAGCAGGGCGTGGCCGGGGATCCCGACGGGTGCGGGCTGGTTGTGGTGATCGACGACGTAAGCGGTGGTGTTCGTGACCGGCCGGCCCAGCGTCGTGGTGCCCCCGTGCGGATCGGGCTGTGTCGTCAGGCTCATCACGTTCGCCACCGAACCCTCGGTCGCACCGTACTCATTACTGAACGTCGTCCGCGTACTGCTCGTACTCAGCAACCGGGCAACCAACTGCGGGGCAAGACTCTCACCACCGGCCACGATGGTGGTGATGTGATGACGTGCGCCACGGGTCTCCAGATGCGCGGCAAGAACCTCCAGATGAGAAGGCGTCGCCTTCAGGAAACCGATCGGGGTATCGGTGCAAATCAGATCGATCGCCGCATCGAACGCCGTCACATCCGGCCCCGTGACAGGAATGACAAGCTGCTGCCCCTGGATCAGAGGCAGGAACAACGCCGTGATCGTCAGATCGAACGTCACCGACGAATACAGAACCGAACCGACCCCACCCGGAACACGGACCGGGTAGTTCTCGTCGCACCAGTGCAGATAATTCACCACACCCCGATGCTCCAGAGCAACACCCTTCGGCCTGCCCGTCGAACCCGACGTATAGATCACATACGCCAGATCATCCGGCGAAGCCAACGGATCGGGATCCGACTCCGAACCACCCGGCCACTGCGTATCGACCAGCAGCCGCGAAAAACCCTCCGGAATGCGGTCGACCAGGCCGGTACTCGTAATGACGAGCGGGGCATTCGCATCCTCGACCATGTAGGCGATCCGGTCGGCCGGATACTCCGGATCAAGAGGAACGAACGCCGCACCCGCCTTCAGAATGCCCAACAGCGTGGCAATGAGCTCAGGCGAACGATCCAGACACACAGCAACCAACGTATCCGCGGTGATACCCGAACCACGCAGGTGATGGGCCAGCCGATTCGCCCGCGCATTGATCTCACCGTACGTCCAACGACGCTCCCCATGCGTCACAGCAACCGCATCAGGACAGACAGCCACACGCTCCTCGACAAGCCGATGAATCGTCGCAGCATCCGGATACGGACCAGCCACACCGTTCCACTCGACCAACACCTCCCGCCGCTCCCCCACCGTGAGCATGTTCAGCTCCGACAGACGCGCACCCGGCGCAGCCGCCACCGACGCCGCCAGAGTCGAGAGATGACCGGCCAACCGCTCGATCGTCGCCCGCTCGAACAGATCCGTCCGGTACTCCAGGACCGCGCGCAGTCCGTCCGCCGACTCGACCGCCGTGAGTGTCAGGTCGAACTTGGCGACACCCCGCTCGATCTCGACCGGCTCGGTCCGTGTGCCGGCCAGCTCCCATGCCTGGTCCTCCGTACTGCCGGGCGCCTGGAGGACGAACATCGTCTGGAACAGGGGGTTGCGGGACAGGTCCCGGTCGGGGGCGAGTTCCTCGACCAGGCGCTCGAAGGGCAGGTCCTGATGGTCGTAGGCACCGAGCGCGGTGTCCTTGACCCGGTCCAGGAGCTCGGTGAACGCCGGATCTCCGGACAGATCGGTGCGCATGACCAGCGTGTTCACGAAGAAGCCGATCAGCTCCTCCGTCTCCGCGCGGTTTCGGCCGGCGATCGGGGTGCCGACCGCGATGTCGTCCTGACGGCAGTAGCGGGCCAGCACGATCTGGAACAGGGACAGCAACGCCATGAACAGGCTCGCACCCTGCCCACTCGCCGCCGCACGCAGCGCCTCCGTCACCTCCGACGGCACCGAGAAGGTGACCACATCACCGCCGCTGCTCGGCTGCCCCGGGCGCTGGTGGTCGGTGGGAAGCTCAAGCGGCGTCACGTGGGCGAGGCGCTCGCGCCAGTAGGCCAGCTGCCGCTCCAGGAGATCTCCGCCGAGTTGCTCCCGCTGCCAGGCGGCGAAATCCGCGTACTGGATGGTGAGTTCGGGCAGCGAAGCCTCGCGTCCGGCGACGGCTGCCGCGTACAGTTCGCGCAGTTCGCGGGCCAGGATCCCGGAGGACCAACCGTCCGAGGCGATGTGGTGCACCGTCAGCAGCAGGAAGTGGTCGTCGTCCGCCAGCCGCACCACGTCGGCCCGCAGGAGCCGCCCGGCCGCCAGGTCGAACGGCCGCGTCGCCTCGGTGCGCAGCACTTCGCCCGCGCGGGTCTCCGCGTCCGCCTCGGCCCGCAGGTCGTGGACCGTGACCTCCACCGGCCAGGGTGCGCTGATCGCCTGCCGCGGGGTGCCGTTGTCGTCCGCGGGGAACGCCGTCCGCAGCACCTCGTGCCGGGCCACCAGACCTGACAGTGCTGTGCCGAGCGCGGGGACATCCAGCATGCCGTGCACCCGCAGCACCGTCGGCACCAGGTATTCCGCACTGTCCGGCGTCAGCCGGTCCAGGAACCACAGCCGCTGCTGCGCGAACGACAGCGGGAGGGGTCCGGCCTCCCGCTCGACCCGTACGATCCGGGCCGCTTCCGCACGCCGCCGCATGCGGGACAGCAGCCGTGTCTCCACCGAGTTCTCGCCCATGATGTTCCGTCCTCTTCGTCTTCTCGCGTGGGCAGTGGGCCGCTGTTTCAGGAAAGCTGTTCCTGCGCGTCGAACAATTCGATGAGCTGTTGCTTGATGCCGATGACGTTCGGCGACTGAAAGAGGCGACGCAGACCGATGCGTACCCCGGTCACCGACTCGACCTGATTGACGAGTTGGAGGGCCAGCAGGGAATGCCCGCCGACGTCGAAGAACCCCTCGTGGACTCCCACGCGTTCGACGCCGAGCACGGCGGCCATGATTCCGGCGATCTCCGATTCGATCTCGTCCCGTGGCGCGGTGTATCCGGCCGTGCTGTCGCCGTCGTTCCCGGGGGCCGGCAGTGCCGCGTGGTCGACCTTGCCGTTCCGGTTGAGCGGCAGTTCCGGCAGGATCGCGAACGCGGACGGCATCATGGCGCGGGGCAGCCGTTCGGCGGCCCACTCGCGCAGCGCGCCGACGTCCACCGCGGTGTCGGGCGCGGGCACGCAGTAGGCGGCCAGCCGCTTGTCGCCGGGAGTGTCCTCCCGGACCACCACCGCGCAGGCCCCGACCGCGCCGTGGGTGAGCAGTGTCGCCTCGATCTCGCCGAGTTCGACCCGGACGCCGCGCAGTTTCACCTGACGGTCGATCCGGCCCAGCAGGTCCAGTTCGCCGTCCGCAGTGAACCGGCCGAGATCGCCCGTACGGTACATCCGGCCGCCGCGGAAGGGGTCGGCGACGAAACGCTCGGCGGTGAGGTCGGGCCGCTGGTGGTAGCCGCGCCCGACGCTGTCGCCGCCGAGGTACACCTCGCCCAGCACACCCGCGGGCACGGGACGGCGGTCCGGGTCCAGGACGTACACGGTCTGGTTGACCATGGGACGGCCCGCGAGGACCGGTCCGGCCGGGTCCGTGCGCGAGGCCCGCCAGTACGTCGTGTCCACCGAGACCTCGGTGGCGCCGTACAGGTTGACGAGATCACCGGGGAGGCGCTCGGTGAACCGGCTCACCAGCGTCGGCTGGAGCGGTTCGCCGCTGACGAAGGCGTACCGCAGGTGCGTGCAGTCGCCGGGCCGTACCTGGGAGACGAACAAGTCCAGCAGACTTGGCACGAAGTGCAGGCCGACCACGCGATGGGCGCGCATCAGGCGGGACACCTCGGCCATGTCGAGCCGGTCGGAGCCCGGCACCAGCACGACGGTGGCGCCTTGCCACAGGGGCCAGAAGATCTCGTACGCCGACACGTCGAAGGACAGCGGCGTGGCCTGGAGGAAGCCCTCGCCCGGAGCGATCGGGAACGCGTGCTGCATGCCGGCCAGGTAGTTGACCACCCCGCGGTGTTCGATGCGGACGCCCTTCGGGCGGCCCGTCGAGCCGCTGGTGTAGATCAGGTAGCACAGGTCGCCGGGGTCCGCGACGGGTTCCGGCGCGTCCGTGGGCAGGGTGTCCGGCAGGTCGGCCGGGCGGTCCACGGCCAGCAGCTCCGGGCCGTCCGGCAACAGGGCGGCGTGCGCGATGTCGGTGACGATCAGCGGCGCGCCGGAGTCGGCCACCAGGTACGCCAGGCGTTCCTGCGGGTGCTCCGGGTCGAGCGGGACGTACGCGGCACCGGCCTTCAGGATGCCGAGGAGCGTCCACACCATGGCGGGCGAGCGTTCCAGGCAGACGCCCACGGGTACGTCCGGACCGATACCGGGCACAGCGCGCAGCCGGTGTGCCAGCCGGTTGGCCCGCTCATCGATTTGCCTGTACGTCAGTTCTTCCGTGCCGCAGACGACTGCGACCGCGTCCGGATCCTGCGCCGCTCGCTGCTCGAACAGCTCGTGCAGTGTCGCTGCCGGTACAGGCGCTGCGGTGTCGTTCCACTCGGTGAGGAGACGGTGCCTCTCCCCCGCGTCCAGCATCTCCATCTCGGACAGTGCGCTGTGCGGGTGAAGCGTGGCTGCGGCCAGCAGGTTGGTGAAATGGCCGGCCAGGCGGCGCGCGGTGTCCTCGGTGAAGAGGTCGTCGGCGTAGACCACGGCGCCGTCCAGCGTGCCGTCCGCCGCCTCCGCAAGGTACATCGACAGGTCGAACTTGGCGTCCCGGGCCGGGGGCTCGACGGGCTCCGCCGTCAGGCCCGGAAGGTTCCAGGCGTCCGCACCCGGTGTGTTCTGCAACGCGAACATCGTCTGGAACAGGGGGTTGCGGGACAGGTCCCGGTCGGGGGCGAGTTCCTCCACCAGCCGTTCGAAGGGCAGGTCCTGGTGGTCGTAGGCGCCGAGCGCGGTGTCCTTGACCCGGTTGAGAAGCTCGGTGAACGCCGGATCGCCGGACAGATCGGTGCGCATGACCAGCGTGTTCACGAAGAAGCCGATCATGTTCTCGATCTCGGCCCGGTTGCGGCCGGCGACCGGGCTGCCGACCGCGATGTCCCGCTGTCCGCTGTAGCGGGCCAGCAGCAGTTGGAAGACGGCCAGCAGGGTCATGTACAGGCTCGCGCCGCTCTCGGCGGACACCGCACGGGCACGGGCGGCGACCTCGGCGGGCACCGAGAACCGGACCACCTCGCCCCGCCCGCCGCGCTCGGTCGGACGTGGGTGGTCGGTCGGCAGCTCCAGCGGTTCCAGCCCTCCCAACCGATGGCGCCAGTAGGCAAGTTGCCGCTCAAGGGGCGCACCGGACAGCCAACCACGTTGCCACACCGCGTAGTCGGCGTACTGCACGGGCAGTGGATCCGGCCCGGGCGTACCGGAGCGATCCGAGGACGCTGCTGCGTACCGCGCGGACAGCTCACGTACCAGCACGCCCACCGACCAGCCGTCGAAGGCGATGTGGTGCACGGTGACGGCCAGGACGTGCTCCTCGTCGGCCAGCCGCACCAGCAGCGCACGCAGCATCGGTCCGGTGCCGAGGTCGATCGCCCGAAGCCAGTCCTCGCGCAGCACCTCCGCCAGGGCGTCCTCGCGGACGGCCGTGTCACCCGCCCCGCGCAGGTCCCGTACCAGCATCCGCACCGGCCGCGCCGGGTCGATGAGCTGCGCCGGGGAGCCCGTCGCATCCGTGCCGAACCGGGTGCGCAGGACCTCGTGGCGCGCCACCACCGCGGTGAACGCGGCGTTCAGGGCGTCGATGTCCAGGGGGCCGTGGATACGGAAGGCGAAGGGCAGCAGGTATTCGGCCCGCCCCGGCTCCAACTGGTCGAGGAACCAGAGCCGTTGCTGCGCAAAGCTGAGTGGCGGCGGAGTGCTGGGGCGCGGCGCCGCCAGGATGCGGCCTGCTTCCGTGCCGTCCAGCTCCGTCACGGCCGCGGCCAGCAGCGCCGGGGTCGGCGCGCTGAACAGGGTGCGCACCGGCACATCGGCGCCCAACCGCCGGCGCAGCCGCGAAACGACCTGGGTGGCCAGCAGCGAATGCCCGCCCAGCGCGAAGAAGTCGTCGTGCACGCCGATCCGGTCGACGCCCAGCACCTCGGACCACACCTCGGTCACCGCGCGCTCGGTGTCCGTGCGCGGCTCGGTGTACGCGCCGCCCGCTGCGGACCGGTCGGTGGCGGGTGCGGGAAGTGCCCGGCGGTCGGTCTTTCCGTTCGGGGTGAGGGGGATGCGCTCCAGCGGCACGAACGCCGTGGGCACCATGTAGTCCGGCAGGTCGCGCTGGAGGTGGGTACGCAGGGCGCTCGTGTCGAGGGGGCCCGCGGACACCACGTACGCCACCAGTTTATGCACTCCGGGGACGTCTTCGCGCAGCACGACGGTGGCGCCGGTGATGGTGGGGTGGGTGAGCAACGCCGTCTCGATCTCGCCGAGTTCGATGCGGTAGCCGCGCAGCTTGACCTGGTTGTCGGAGCGGCCCACGAACTCCAGCCGCCCGTCCGGCAGCCACCGGGCGAGGTCACCGGTGCGGTAGACGCGCCGCGGCGTGCCGTCCACGTCCACGACGGTGAACTTCTCGCTGGTCAGCTCGGGCCGGTGCAGATAGCCGCGGGCCAGCCCGGGGCAGCCGATCCACATCTCGCCCGGCACTCCCACCGGCACCGGGCGGCCGTGGCGGTCGACCACGAACACCTTCGCGTTGGCGACCGGCCGGCCGATCGGCACCCGGTCGACGGGGCCGTCGATCCTGGCGGTCGTCGCCTCCTGAGCGGCCTCCGTGGGGCCGTAGCCGTTGATCAGAGGCACCTCGCAGTGCCGGAACCACTGCCGGATCTGCTCCCGCTGGAGCGCCTCCCCGCCCAGCCGGACCAGCCGCAGCTGCGGGCCGAGCTCGTCCGGCCCGTCCAGGTCGGCTGCCAGCTCCCCGAACGCCGACGGAGTGAGCCATGCCACCGTGATCCGGTGCTCGCGCAGCGCCGCCGCCAGCCGGCCCGGGTCCCAGGTGTCGTCGCGCAGCACCAGCCCCGCCCCGGAGACGAGCGGGGCGAACAGCTGACCCACCGAGGAGTCGAACGCTATCGAGGCGAACTGCAGGACCCGGTCCTCGGGGGTGAGCCCCAGCTCACGGCGTGTCTCCCGCATGCGCGCCCGCAGCGCGCCGTGGGTGATCTGCACGCCCTTGGGACGGCCGGTGGAGCCGCTGGTGTAGATCACGTAGGCCAGGTCGTCCGGACCGGCCTGGGCCACCGGACCGGCGGAGTCGGTGTGGGGCTCCTTCGGCCGGCCCCCGTCCAGCAGCAGCGTCGGCGTGTGGGCGGGGAGCCGGCCGGTGTGCGCGGACTGGGTGACGATCAGTGGGGTGCCGCTGTCCTCGACCATGTAGGCGAGCCGGTCGGTGGGGTACGCGGGGTCCAGCGGCACGTATGCGGCCCCCGCCTTGTGGATGCCGAGCAGTGCGCAGACCATGTCCGTCCCGCGGTCCAGGCAGACCGCGACCAGGGTGCCCGGCCCGGCACCCCTCTCGCGCAGCCGGCCGGCGATCCGCTCGGCCCGCTCGTCGAGCTGACGGTAGGTCAGTGCTTCGGTGCCGCAGGTCACGGCCGGCGCGTCGGGGTGGCGGGCGGCCTGCTCCTCGATCAGCCGGGTCACGGTCACCGTGTCCGGGGCGTCGGTGTCGGCCCCGTTCCACTCGCCGAGGATCGTCCGGCGCTCGGCGTCGGTCAGCATCGGGAGCTCGGACAGCCGGGCGTCCGGGGTGGCGCAGGCGGCAGCGAGCAGCGTCTCGAAGTGCCCGGCGAGACGGAGCATCGTGGCTTCGTCGAACAGGTCTGTGGAGTACACGATCGTGCCGTCCAGAGCGCCGTCGGCGGCCTCGGTGGCGTAGAAGGTGAAGTCGAACTTGGAGTCCTGGGCGGACACTTCGAGCTGTCGCACGGTCAGGCCCGGCAGTTCCCAGGAGCGGCTGTCGGGGGTGTTCTGGAGGACGAACATCGTCTGGAACAGCGGATTGCGCGAAAGGTCCCGCTGCGGGGCCAGTTCCTCCACCAGCCGTTCGAAGGGCAGGTCCTGGTGGTCGTAGGCACCGAGCGCGGTGTCCTTGACCCGATCGAGGAGCTCCGTGAACGCCGGATCGCCGGACAGGTCGGTGCGCATGACCAGCGTGTTCACGAAGAAGCCGATCATGTTCTCGATCTCGGCCCGGTTGCGGCCCGCGATCGGGGTGCCCACGGCGATGTCCTCCTGGCCGCTGTAGCGCGACAGCACCACCTGGAATACCGCCAGCAGGGTCATGAACAGGCTCGCACCGCTCTCCTTGGAGAGGCTGCGGGCACTGTCGGCGGTCTCCGCCGGTACGCGGAAGGTGAGCATGGCGCCGTTGCCGCTGCGCCGCGCCGGACGCCGACGGTCGGTGGGCAGCTCCAGCGGCTCGGTGCCGGCCAGGCGGGCGCGCCAGTAGTCCAGTTGCTCCGCCAGTACCTCGCCGGTCAGCCACTCGCGCTGCCAGACCGCGAAGTCGGCGTACTGGAGGGGAGGTTCGGACAGCCCGGTGGTCCTGCCCGCGATCCGTGCGCCGTACAGCGCGGTCAGCTCCCGGGACAGCACCCCCGCCGACCAGCCGTCGAAAGCGATGTGGTGCACCGTCAGGTAGAGCAAGTGTTCCTCGTCGGCCAGCCGGATCAGCAGCGCACGCACCATCGGCCCGGTGCCGAGGTCCATCGGGCAAAAGCCCTCGGTGTCCACGAGCGCGGCGGCCTTCTCCTCGCGCGCCTCCTGCCCGTCGACGGACCGCAGGTCGTGAACGGCGAGCGGCAGCGGCCGGGGTGGGTCGACGATCTGGCCCGGGTTGCCGTCCGCATCGCCGGCGAAGCGGGTGCGCAGCACCTCGTGCCGATTCACCAGCTCCGACAGCGACGCGCGCAGCGCCTGCACGTCCAGGGGTCCGCGGATGCGCAGTCCCATGGGGATCAGGTACTCGGCCCGGCCGGGCTCCAGCTGGTCCAGGAACCACAGTCGGCGCTGCGCGAACGACAGCGGCAACGGATCTCCGTGCCGGGGTGCGCGGGGGATGACGGGAGCGTCGTCCGGGGCCCCGGCCGCCACCAGGGCGTCCATGGCCTCCGTCGCGCCCTCGGCATCGAGGTCGGCCGACTCGAACAGCCGGCGGGTCCGCAGCAGGGCTTCCTCCGCGAGGAACGACGCCACCGCCCGCACCGTCAATGGTTCCGGCAGTGTTTCCGCGCCGAATTCCGAGCCGAATTCCTCTGCGATCCGGCGTGCCATTTCCGCCGCGTGCGGGAGCGTTCCGCCGAGCTGGAAGAATTCGTCCTCCGCTCCGGTCACCTCGGCGCCGAGCACCGCATTCCACACTGCCGCGATGCGGGCTTCCGCAGGAGAGAAGCCGCCCTCCTCGGCCCTCTGGCCGGATGCCGCGGCCGTCATCGGCTTCGTCGTCATGTGTCCACCAGTTCCTCGTCATCGACCGTCTGCGAAAACCCTCGGAAACTCAGCCGAATCCGATGCTCGCAGAGCGATCTGGAGGAGTTAACTGGTCACTTCTGCCCGCCCTGCGTGGCAACTTCTGCCAGCCCTACGTGGCCCCTATGTGGCCAATTGCGCCCGCCGGAGGTGGCCACTCGCGCCGGTCCGGGCGTGAACACCGCTGCCGGGCAATGAAGTTCCGACGGCCTGGACAGGACCCGCCGTACGGGCAGAGGCGGGGGTACGGGACCGGCGACCGACGGGCAGCGGTCAACGGTCAATGAATGAGAGGCGTTGGGCGACGGGCGATCCACCGCACGCCCGGTGCCGGTCCCGTACCGCCGCTTACACGACTTCCTTGGCCGCCGCTTCCTCGGGCACCGCAGCCCTGCCGGCCACACTTCCGTTCCCGTGCTCGGTGTCGACGGGGTTCGCGTCGGGCACCGTCTGCTTGCGCATGCCCGACCACTCCCGGTTCAGGGCCGGCACACCGATGGCGACGAGGTAGAGCCCGCCCACGATCCACAGCGCGCCCGAGGTGCCCGCCACCGTCACCAGTCCCGCGCCCAGCAGCCCGCCGAAGGGGATGCCCGCCCAGGTGACGGCCTGGGCCAGCGTCTTGACCCGTCCCAGCAACGGAGTGGGGATCAGCTCGTACGTCACGGCCCCCACGATCGGGTTGACGAATCCTGAGCCCAGACCGCCCACCGCAAGCACCACCAGCACCAGCCACAGGGGTGCCCCCGTGGCCATGGCGACGAAGCGCGGTACGCCACCCAGCGTGAAGCCGATCAGATAGACGGCACGCCGGGGCAGCCGCTCGGCCACTCCCGCGGCCACGAGCGCGGCGATGATCGATGTCGCGGCGAAGATGCTCACCACCAGGCCAATGGCTCCCGCGCCGTTGCCCGTCTCCTTCGCCCAGACCGGCAACAGCACGGACATGAAAGCCTGGTCGAGCAGGTTGGTCACGGCCAGCATGCACACGATGGACCGCAGCAGCTTGGCGTCGCGCAGGAACACGGCGCCCTGGCGCAGCCGCGAAAGATAGCCCTCGGCCTCCTCGACCGGCACCTCGTGCGGCTCGGGCACCGGGTCGCTGAGGGTGGTGGACACTATCAGCGCCGACACACCGAACAGGAAGGCGGTGATCCACAGGGCGTAGAGGCTGCCGAAGGAGGCGACGACCACACCGGCGATGGCCGGTCCGATGGTCGTCGCGGTCCGTTCGACCGCCGCCGACAGACCGGTCCCCCGTTCCAGTGGTACCCGGGCCGCGCGGGTGGCCGCGGGCACGAAGAGACCCTTGGCCCCGTTGGCCGGGCCGTCCGCCGCGCCGACCACGGCAAGCAGCCCCAGCAGCAGACCGAAGGACAGGTTTCCCGTCAGATAGAGCAACGGCGCGGCGGCCGTCGCGACGGTGGAAGCCAGGTCGCCTGCCACACTGATGCGCTTGGGACCGACCCGGTCGATGATCGGCCCCGCCAGCGCCTGGGCCAATACGTAGGGAACTATCTGGCAGAAGGCGACCAGCCCCGTCTTGCCGACGCTGCCGGTCGTCGTCAGGACGAACCAGGGCAGAGCGATCGAGAGTACGCGGTTGGCCGACAGGGACGCCGCGTTGGCCGACAGCATGCCGACCAGTCCGCGCAGGACCCGGGGCCCGCCGTCCGGACTGTCAGGGGCATCAGGAGTGTCTGGCGCGTCCGGGGCATCCGGGACGGGTGTGGGTGTGGGTGTGCCACTGTCCGCCGCCTGCTGGGCGGCCGCGTGCCGAGAGGTCATCTTTCACACTCCGGTTGGGTGGGGTGGGAGACGTGCCGGTCTGCGCTGGTGGGGAACAACTGGAACTGGAAGGCGACTCGCGCCGCACCATCGGGCAGTGGCGAACCTGCCGGTTCGGGCGCGGAGTTGCGTCGGCGCAGCAGTCGATGGATCTCTGCCGACAGCTCTTCGGCCTCACCGGGGGTGAGCGTGAGCACGTAGTCGCCGAAGTCCTGGGCGTCGCGCCACTCGGGCGACAGCGAGGTGGTCGCGTCGATGGCTGTGGTCATCGCGTCGGACCAGACCCTGCCGAGCGCCTGCAAATAGGCGATGCCGAGACCGTCGTCGCCCGCCAGCACCGAATCGTCCGGTACGACCGTGTTGACGTGCGCAGCCTGCCACCAGCGCTCACGGCGTCCGCCCCGGGACGGCGCCTCGACGATGAAGCCGTACTCGGCGAGCTGGCGCAGGTGATAGCTGGTCGCACCGGTGTTCTGGTTCAGCCGCCGGGCGAGCGTGGTGGCCGTGGCCGGCCCCTCCGTCCGAAGGACCGTCAGCATCCGTACCCGGAGCGGATGTGCGACACCCCGGAGGTTACGAGCGGTCAGTTGCACTTGGGACAGCTGCTCAGGAGGTTCCATGCGGCCCAAGGTAGACGACAAAGACTTCTGTGCACAGACTCCTGTGCACAGAAGTCTGTGCAATCGAGAGGGGTGGCTGGATTTCGACCGCATGCGGACTGATTCCAGCGCCGACCGCACCAGGATCCGACCCCTCTTCGGCGGTACTCGGTGACCGTCAGCAGCCCTCAGCGGCCGTGACCAGCCGTCAGCGGCCGTTCATATGCATGACGGCTTCCGGGTAGCAGGTCCCCGTCTCCGCATCCGGAGGCAGCGCTTCGTCCTGCCGCCGGAAGGTTCTCCGTGTCCGGCACCACGTCCACCGCCCCCGCGAGGTTCTCCTCCAGCGTGGCCCTGCCCTTGGTCCGGGGAATCGGCACGATGTCTTCGCCCCGGTACCGCCCGGCCCGCCGGACGGAACGAACTACGGCCGGCGGTGACGTGGTCGCGGCCGACCGCCTGCCCGCGAAAGTGCGCCGTTCAGGCGCGCGTCACGACGCCGCAGACCGTGCCCCGGTCGGGGCGTGCACCGGCAGCGCCCCGCGGTGACCGCCGGCCGGTGGTCGGCCACTGTCATATTCCGTTGCCAAAATTCCGGTGTGTGGCAGGGTGCTGCTTCGTGACAGAGACAGACAGCAGCCGGATCCGCCCGCTCTCCGAAGACCCGTCGCTGATCTCCCGTGTGTACGAGATCAATGACTCCTGGCCCGCCTTCACTCCCCACGACATGGCCGCGAGTGCCTTGCTGAGCCGGGTTCCGGAGGACTTCCCGCAGTACTGCGTGGCGGCGACGGACGGTGGCCGGGTCGTCGCGCGCGGACTCGCCGTGCCGTTCAACTCCGTGCTCGACGGGCGTGAGGAGCTGCCCGACCAGGGCTGGGACCGGGTGCTGACGTGGGCCTTCCGTGACCGGCAGCATGGGAACGCTCCGACGGCGGCCAGTGCACTGGAGATCTCGGTGGACGCCGGCCACCTCGGCCGGGGCCTCTCCTACCGCATGCTCGCCGCGCTCCGCCTGGCGGTTGGCCGGCAGGGGCACGACGCCCTGCTCGCGCCGGTCCGGCCGACGGCAAAGCACCTGGATCCGCACATGCCCATGGCCGACTACCTAGGCCGTCGTCGCGAGGACGGCCTGCCGGTCGACCCCTGGGTGCGGGTGCACGTCAAGGCCGGCGGCACCATCGAGAAGGTCGCCCCCGCGTCGATGACGGTCAGTGGCTCGCTGGCCCAGTGGCGGCAGTGGACCGGACTCCCCTTCGACCGGGACGGCGACGTGGAGGTCCCCGGCGCCCTGGCACCGGTGCATTGCGACACCGCGCACGATCACGCCGTCTACGTCGAACCCAACGTCTGGATCCGGCACGGTGGAAAGCCGCGGACCGCCCGGCAGCACACTGCCCGCTACGACAGCGCCTCGGCGACCACGGAGGCCGCTTCCGCGATGAGTGCGTTGTCGTAATCGGCGTCCCGCTGAAACCGGTTCGACAGAATCGCCACGACGAGGGGGGCGCCGTCGGGGCGCCATACCACGGCGATGTCGTTGCGCGTGCCGTAGAAGCCACCGGAGCCGGTCTTGTCGCCGACCACCCAGCCCCTGGGCATCCCGGCCCTGATGAGTTCGGCACCGGTCGTGTTGGTCCGCAGCCATTTCGTCAACTGCGCGCGTTCGCCGCTGCCGAGCAGGTCGCCGAGGACGAACGCGCGCAGATCGCCCGCGAGTGCCCGCGGTGTGCTGGTGTCGGAGGTGGCACCCGGGGACCACCGGTTGAGCTCCGGTTCGCGGTGTTCCATCCGGGTCACGTCGTCCCCGATGCCCGCGAGTACGGCGTCCAGGCCGCGAGGACCGCCCAGCCGGTCGAGGAGCAGGTTCGCCGCGGTGTTGTCGCTGAAGCGGACGGCGGCGTCGCACAGCGCGCTCAGGCTCATCCCGGTCCCGACATGCTTCTCGCTCACCGGGGAGTCGCTGACCAGGTCTTCCTCGGAATATTTGATCACCTCGTCCATTCCGCCCAGCGAGTACTTGCGCAGTACGGCCCCAGCGGCCAGCGCCTTGAACGTGGAGGCGTGGGCGAAGCGCTCACCGTCGTTGTGAGTGACTTCGCGACCGGTGCCGGTGTCGATGGCGTAGACGCCCAGCCGTGCGTCGTACTTGCGTTCAAGGTCCTTGAACTGCCGGGCGAAGCGCTCCCGGGCGAACGGCTTCGCGCTCGTGGCCGGTCCCGTCGCCCCGGCGTGCGGGGAGGACGCCGCCGGGGATGCGGAGGCACCTGGGCGGGTGTCCTCCCCGTCGCACGCCGCGATCGGAACGAGTACGAGCGCGGCCAGCGCACCGAGAAGGGAACGCCGGGCACTGCTGTTCTTCTGCATGGGTCCGAACCTCCAGGGCGCCCGCGGGCAGGGGCGCATAGGGGATGGAGCGGCAACTCCCCATCCCGGGGCGGTCTTGGGTGCCGGGCCCACTCTCGCCGCCCGGCGGCCATGCGGTCCAATACGCTCGGGTGCGGTTTCATGCCGATCCGACATAGGGTGCGGGCTGTGGATCTGGTCGGAGCCTGCAGGGCGTTCATCAGCGTGAGCGAGCACGGCAGTTTCACCGTGGGAGCCGCCGCCGCCCGGATGTCCCAACCGGTGGCCAGCCGCCGTGTCGCCGCCCTGGAGGAACACCTCGGTGAGCAGCTGTTCGAGCGCATGTCACGGCGGGCCGTCCTCACCGCCTTCGGCCGCGAGATGCTTCCGGCGGCCAGACAGCTCGTCCAGGCCGCCGATGTGCTGGTGGGCGAGGCCGAGGCGTCGAAGGGCAGGCCCTGGCGGCTCGCGGTGCCCGGTCTCTGCTCGACGGCCGGTCTCGCCCGTCTGATCGCGGAGGCACAGGAGCACGGCATCACGCTCGACCTCCGGATCGCCGCACCCGCGCAGCGCATCGAGTTCGTCCACACGCAGCTGGTGCGCGCCGCGCTGCTCGCGGCGCCCTCGGACGAGGCGACGTGGTCCGTGCCGCTGGGTCTCGCCGGGGTCCGGGATCCCGGCGTGCGGCGCATCTACATGGAGACGTTGCGGTTGGGGCGGGCATCGCCGGGCCCGGCCCGCCGTATCTGGATCCAGCCGGAGGACGACGTACCGCACATCCGTGACCCGCTGACCCGGCTGCGCGACGCGGTGGGTCTTCGGCCCGCGCAGCTCATGGCCGCCACCGACCTTCCGACCGCGGTGGCGGAGGTGCTCCGCACCGGGGATCTGCTGCTGTGCTCCCCCGCGCAGGCCGGGGAATTCGCCTTGCACTGGCGGCCGGTCGGTGAGGTCGGGCTCAGCCGCGGATTCGCTCTCGTCGCCGCCGCGGGCGGCAATCCACAACACATCGAGGCACGGCTGGGTACGGCCATCGGCCGCTGCCTGGGCGCGGGCGGCGGGGCGGACCGTACGACGGACGGGACGGTGGACAGCACCGAAAGGGCTACGGAATGAACACCGAGAAGCTGCTGGGCGAGATGCGCCGGCAATTGCACGAGGGCGGACTGCACGGCTGCCTGCTCGTCCGGGACCTCCACACGGGCGAGGAGGTGGGGATCGCTCCGGACACCCAGTTGCCTTCGGCGTCCCTGGTCAAGGTTCCACTCGCGCTGGCGACGGCCGAGCGCATCCGGCGGGGCGAGCTCGACGGGGCGACGTCGATCGATGTGCGGCCCGGACGTACGAGCACACCGGGCCCCACGGGGTTGAGCCGCTTCCGCCATCCCGTACGGATCGCCATCGACGACCTGCTCTACATGAGCACCTGCGTGAGTGACGGTGTGGCCGCCGACGTCCTGTTCGATCTGACCCCGCCCGCCCAGGTCACCGACATGCTCCGTGAGTTCGGGCTCCACGGCATCACAGTCCGGCACGGCCTCGGCCAACTCTCCGACACCCCGCTGGAACGCTTCGACGCGTCCCAGGCCCATCTGGCGCTCTCCCTCGCCATCGACGCCGGCACCGGCGGTCGCGGGCATCGGGTGCCCCAGCTCGACACCACGCGTGCCAGCTCCGGCAGCGCACGTGCGTACGTCGAGCTGTTGCAGGCGCTGTGGACGCCGTCGGCGATCCATCCGGAAGTGGCCGAACGCGTACGCGCGCTGATGGCCCACAACCTCCTCCGGCACCGGCTCGCCCCCGACTTCAGCTCGGACGCCTCCACCTGGTCCTCCAAGACCGGCACCCTCCTCAACCTCCGGCACGAGATCGGTGTCGTGGAGCACTCCGACGGCCAGTCCTTCGCCATCGCCGCCCTGACCGAGTCACTCGTGCCGGCCAGTGCGCAGCCCGGCGCCGACGCGCTGATGGCGCAGGTGGCCCGCGCGCTGCGGGATCACCTCCGCCAGCGCTGAAGGCAGGCCGGCGGGGCCCGCAGCCCGCCGGACGCGCGACTGCTGGGCCGGGGCACACCGTGCGTGCGCGTCTCAGGCGTGAAACCCGTTGCACACGACGGATGTGTACTTCGTCGGCCCGCCCTCGACGTGGTAAAGCACCACGGTCCAGTCGCCCCTGTCGTCCCCGACCGGGATCGCGTCCACGGTGCGCTTGCCGAAATGGGCGCGGAAGTCGTCGGGGTACTTCAGCTTGACGGTTCCGCCGGAAGTCCAACGGGAGTAGAGGTCGACGGGCTTGCTCGTGAAGCCGATGCCCTTGCTCACCGTTCGAAGGGGCCGTCCGGTGGAAGGGTCCGTCTCGTGCGGGGGCCGTACCCCCACGGATATGTAGTACGGCGCGGGCCGCTTCCCCTCGCCGGCGTCCTTGGGACGCATCTCCAGCAAGGCGGTGTCCGAACCGGTGGTGTGGGAGACGGAGGACCGCAGGCCCGTCGGCGGTGAGGAATCGGCGATGCTGGAGAGGTCGCAGGATCCTATGCCCTGCGACGCCTGCTGCGGGTCCTCGGACAGGGTCCAGCGGTCCTGCGAGACACGGTCGTTCACGATGTGGTCCGGCGGCCGGTTGTCCGCGTCCTTGGTGGCCGGCTTCGACCCGGTGGGCTGCCCGGGCACGGTCACCTCCGTCGGACGGGCCGCACCGGTCTCCCGCCCGTCCGTATCGGGGAGCAGCCAGACCGTGACCGGTACCGCGAGCGCCACCGCGCAGACGGCGAGCCAGGCCCTGCCGCGCGCCCCCTGCCCGGGCCGCTTCCCCGGAGCCGGCCGGTCGTCCGGTGCGGTGCCCGACGCCCCGGTGGGTGCGGCGCTCGCGGCCCGATCCGCCACGTGGACGTCCGGCTCGTGGTTCACGTGCCGCGTCCGCTCCCCCGTCCCCGGCAACCGCGTCGTCTCGGCATCGCTTCCGGTTTCGATCCCGGTCCCGGTCTCCGGCAGGGGTACGGGGACGGGGCCTGCGGTGCGCCCCAGCATCCGGTAGTGGGCGTCCGTCGCCAGCGGCGAGTCCACCGCGCACCGGGCTATCACGGAGGCCGGATCCGGCCGTGCCGCCGGGTCCTTGGCAACGCACTGCCGGACGAGCCCGGCCAGTTCGGGCCGAACCCCGTCCAGGTCGATGTCCTCGTGCACGGTCCGGTAGCTCACCGCCGCCGGTTCGCCCGTGCCGTACGGAGGCCGCCCCGTCGCCGCGTACGCGAGGGTCGCGCCCAGGGCGAAGACATCGGCGGCCGGGCCCGCCTCATTGCGCAGCAGGACCTCGGGGGCCGTGTAGCCGGGGGTGCCGGAGACCATTCCGTCCCGGGTGAGGATCGTCTGTTCCAGCGCTCGCGCGATGCCGAAGTCGATCAGCTGCGGCCCTTGCGGCGAGAGGATGACGTTGTGCGGCTTCACGTCCCGGTGCGTGACTCCGTGGGCATGGACGGTGGCCAGGCCCTCGGCGAGCGCGGCGAGCAGCCTCAGGGCGCTGTCCGGCGGGAAGGGGCCGCTCGCGCCGACGGCGCCGCGCAGGGTGGGTCCGGCCACGTACTCGGTGGCCAGCCAGTAGGGGGGCGCGTCGAGCGAGGCCTCGATCAACTGCGCCGTGTAGGCGCTGCGTACGGCCTCGACGGTCGCGGTCTCGCGCCGGAAGCGGGCCAGCGATTCGGGGTGGTCGCTGATCTCGTCCCGGATGACCTTCACGGCCACCAGCCGTCCGCCGGGTGATCTGCCGAGATACACCTGTCCCATGCCACCCGCACCGAGACGGGCGAGCAGGTGGTAGGCGCCCATGCGCACGGGGTCCTGAGGTCTCAGTGCATCCACGGCACGACTGTGCCACAAGTGCGCACCCGTCGGAGCGCAGGAGAACAACTCGTGATCGGATCGATCGGCGCCAACAGTCGGGCGTGGTGGTCCGATTGACGTCGGGCCGGATCTGGGACGGTGAGGTCGAGCACCGTCCGGCTGTTCCGGTCACGAGTGAGGACCGCGTTCGCTCCCTCGTGGCACACGCCCACGAAAGGGCCGGGGTGGAACATCACGGCGAGCCATCGCCCCGCCTGCCCCTGAACACGACCGGCATCAGTAGGCGGAGTTGACGTTGTCGATGGATCCGTAGCGGTCGGCGGCGTAGTTGGCGGCCGCGGTGATGTTGGCGACGGGGTCGGTGAGGCTGTGGGCGGTGCCGGTGACGTGGTAGGCGTTGAAG
>NZ_JBCEWQ010000154.1:0-20532 GCF_038448545.1 Streptomyces sp. CLV115 | reverse complement strand
CCCCCCCCCCCCCCCCGCCCCCCCCCCCCCCCCCCCCCCCCCCCCCCCCCCCGGCGCACTACGGCGGGCGGACGGCGGCGGGCGGACGGACGGCGGCGGCAGACAGCGCCGGCCGGCAGCTGCGGCAGACATACGCGCGGTGGCCTCACGGCATCCGGACGGTGTCCGCGTGGACACCGGTGTGCCACGGACCGTAAAGATTCGGCGCCACGCTGGGCCGCGCTGGTTTGAGTGCGTTGTCAGTGGGTCAGTGCACTATCGGGGTGGGAGGTGGCGTGATGACGACGCGCGCGGCGTACGACTGCGATGTGCTGGTGATCGGCGGCGGGATCGTCGGCCTGTCGACGGCGTATGCGATCACGCGCACCGCTCCGGGCACCCGGGTGACGGTCCTGGAGAAGGAGTGGGGCCCGGCCCGGCACCAGACCGGGCGCAACAGCGGAGTGATCCACAGCGGCATCTACTACCGCCCCGGCTCGCTCAAGGCCCGCTACGCGGTGCGCGGCGCCGCCGAGATGGTCGACTTCTGCGCCGAGCACGGCATCGCCCACGCGGTGACCGGCAAGCTGATCGTCGCGACCGAGCGGTCCGAGCTGCCCCGGCTGCACGCCCTGGTCCAGCGCGGCCGGCAGCACGGGCTGCCGGTGCGCGAGCTGGGGCCCGCCCAGATCACGGAGTACGAGCCGCAGGTGAGCGGCCTCGCCGCGATCCGGGTCGGATCGACCGGGGTCTGCGACTTCGGCGCGGTCGCGGCCCGGTTCGCCGCCGAGGTGAGCGGGGCCGGCGGGGTGATCCGTTACGGGGCGGAGGTCACCGCGATCGACCGGCGTCCCTGGGGCGTGGCGGTGCGCACCGCGGACGGCACGGTGGTGCGGGCCCGGGTGCTGGTCAACTGCGCGGGGCTGTACTGCGACCGGGTGGCCCGGCTCGCGGGCGACGACCCGGGCATGCGGATCGTGCCCTTCCGGGGCGAGTACTACGAGCTGGCGCGGCCGGAGCTGGTGCGCGGCCTGGTCTATCCGGTGCCCGATCCGGCGTTTCCGTTCCTCGGGGTCCATCTGACCCGGGGCCACGACGGCGGCGTCCACGTCGGTCCGAACGCGGTGCCCGCGCTGGCCCGCGAGGGCTACGGCTGGCCGGTCGTGCGCCCGCGCGAGCTGGCGGACACCCTGGCCTGGCCCGGCACCTGGCGGACAGCCCGCAGACACTGGCGGTACGGGGCAGGCGAGGTGCACCGCTCGCTGTCGAAGCACGCGTTCGCCCAGGCCGTACGGCGGCTGCTGCCGGAGGTGACGGAGGCCGACCTGAGACCGGCCCCGGCCGGGGTCAGGGCCCAGGCGGTGCTGCGGGACGGCACCCTGGTGGACGATTTCCTCATCCGTGAGGCCCCGCACACCGTCCACGTGCTGAACGCCCCGTCGCCCGCCGCGACGGCCTCGCTGCCCATCGGGCGGGAGGTGGCACGCAGGGCGCTGCTCCGGGCACGGGAGACCGGGTGGAGACCGCCCGCCGTAGAATCGGGGCATTGTGTCTGAGCCCATGAACCCCTCCGAGAGCCTCTCCGGGGACTTCCCCGAGAGCTCCTCCGAGCACCCCTCCTCGCCCGCTGCCGGGATTCCGTCCGCAACCGGGATTCCGGACACTGCCGGGATTCCGTCCGCTGCCGGGATTCCGGACGATCTGCGCGCCGCCGCCTTCGAGCGGCAGCGCAGGCTGCGCCAGGAGCCGCGCTTCCCGGGCGGGCCCGCCGTCGATCCGGCCGGCTCGCACCACGAGCGCCGGATCCGCAGCTTCCAGCCGCGCCGCAGCCGCGTCACGCCCGGCCAGGAGGACGCCCTGCTGCGGCTCTGGCCGAAGTGGGGCCTGGACATCGACGGACAGCGCGTCCTCGACCTGCCCGAGCTGTTCGACGGGCTCCCGACCGTGCTGGAGATCGGCTTCGGGATGGGCGAGGCCACCGCGCAGATGGCCGCCGACGACCCGGGCACGGGCATCCTCGCCGTCGATGTGCACACCCCTGGCCAGGGCAATCTGCTCGGCCTCGCGGACCGCAACAGCCTGTCGAACATCCGGGTGGCCAACGGCGACGCGATCATCCTGCTGCGCGAGATGCTCAAGCCGGACTCGCTGGACGGGCTGCGGGTGTACTTCCCCGACCCGTGGCCCAAGAAGCGCCATCACAAGCGGCGGCTGATCCAGCCGGAGTTCCTCGATCTGGTGGCACAGCGGCTGAAGCCGGGCGCGGTGATCCACTGCGCGACCGACTGGGAGCCGTACGCCGAGCAGATGCTGGAGGTGCTGAGCGCGCACCCCCTCTTCGAGAACACACAGGCGGACGGCGGCTACGCGCCCCGGCCCGCGTTCCGGCCGCTGACCCGGTTCGAGGGGCAGGGCCTGGACAAGGGCCACATCGTGCACGACCTGCTCTTCGCCCGCAGCTGAGACCGGCCTGCGGCCCCGGAGCGTGCCGGGCCACCGGGCCGGGCCGCCGGGCCGGGCCGCCGGGTTGGGCCGCCGGGTTGGGCCGGTCCTGCGGGCGCATCGACCTTGCGCGTGTCTGCGGGCGCGTCGGGTCTGCGCGTGTCTGCGGACGCATAGACCTTGCGCGTGTGTGCGGGCGCATCGGGTCTGCGCGCCGGGTGGCCGGTGGGCGCCCCATGGTCAGGTGTCAGTGCTGCTGGTTAGGGTCATTGCGTGTTGTCCGACGGGTCTGTCCAGCAGCGGCAGTCACAGCCGGCCGTCCCGCTCCTTGAGGAGCAGCGGGTCGGCGAGATCCTGGCTGCCGTGCCGGAGCGCAGGCACTGGCGATACCGGCCGCGCCGCGTGGGCATGGTGTGGCGCAGCCGGACGTTCCGCGTCGTGGCGGTGTTCACGGTGCTCGCGATCTGCGGTCTGGCGATCCTGGCCCTGGTCCGGGACCAGACGGGCACCCAGGGGTTCCTCGTCGGCCTCGGCCTCGCCGTGCTGCCCGTACCGCTCCTGCTGACGGCGTTCCGCTGGCTGGACCGGGCCGATCCGGGCCCCTGGCGCAATGTGCTGTTCGCCTTCGCCTGGGGTGCGTTCGCCGCCGCCCTGGTCGCGATCCTGGCGAATTCCTTCGCGACCCGCTGGATAGCCACGACCATCGCCGACCCGTCCAACGCCGACACCCTCGGCGCCACGGTCATAGCCCCGGTCGTCGAGGAGAGCGCCAAGGCCGCCGCGGTCCTGCTGATCTTCCTGTTCCGCAGACGGGAGTTCAACGGGATCGTCGACGGCGTCGTGATCGCCGGCGTCACCGCGAGCGGCTTCGCCTTCACCGAGAACATCCTCTACCTCGGCAACGCCTTCGGCGAGGACCAGCAGATCGGCAGTTCGGGCGTCGTATCGGTGACGGCCGCGACGTTCTTCGTACGGGCGGTGATGTCGCCCTTCGCGCACCCGCTCTTCACGGTGCTGACCGGCATAGGTTTCGGGCTCGCCGCGGCCTGCGCCCGGCGCCGACGGATCCGCCGCATCGTGCTGCCGCTGCTGGGGCTCGTCCTCGCCATGGGCATGCACTCGCTGTGGAACGGATCGGCGGTCTTCAGCCCGTACGGCTTCTATGCCGTGTACGCGGTGTTCATGGTCCCGGTCTTCGGCCTGGTGACCTGGCTGGTGATCTGGTCGCGCCGGCGGGAGCTGCGCACCCTCGCCGCCGAGCTGCCCGCCTATGCGGCGGCGGGCTGGCTGAGCCCGGCGGAACCGCTCGCCCTCTCCTCGATGCGGGCCCGCGGCTTTGCCCGCGACGCGGCCCGCCGCCAGTACGCCGTCGCGGCCCGGGGAAGCCAGTACACCCCGTACGGGCCCGGCTGGGCGCCCGGATCCATACCGGGGGCGGTGCCGGGAACGATGCCGGGCTCCGTGCCCGGCCCCTCTGTCCAGGCGGCGCAGGCGAAGGCCGCGGCGCAGGCCGCGGAGGCCCACGGGAAGGCGGCCGCCCGCGCCGTCGCCGAGTACGAATCGTTCGCGACCTCACTGGCCGCGCTGCGCCTCCAGGCCCGGCGCGGTACGACCGGCCCGGACTTCGCCGAACGCGAGCTGGAGCTGCTGCACCACCTGTGGCAGCGCAGGGAGGTGGCGGCCCCCGCCCTGACGTACGCGGCACAGGCGACCGGACTCCTGCGCCCCCACCGCCTGCCGCCGCTCCCGTACGCCCAGCAGTTCACTCCACCCACGGGGTACGGCGCATACCTCAACGGCCCCGCCCAGGCGCAGGCGCACCCGCATGCCCAATACCCCGGCCCTGGCTCCGTTCCCGGCCCCGGCCCCGGCCCCGGCCCCGGGCACAATCCCTATCTGATGCCGCAGCAGCCCCCGCGCTGAGGCCTGCCCGACGGATCGACGGATCGACGGATCGATGGATCGACGGATCGGGCAGACCCTGCGGGCCGGGCGGATCAGACAGCCGGGCGGATCAGGCGGTCAGGCGGATGCCTCGGTGAGTTCGGCCAGCTCCTGCTCGGTCAGCGTGAGGTCCGCGACGGCCAGCAGTGCGGGCAGCTGCTCGACCGTACGGGCCGAGGCGATCGGCGCGACCACGGTCGGCCGGGATGCGAGCCAGGCCAGCGCGACGGTCGCGATCTCCGCGTCGCGCTCCTTGGCGACCTTGTCCAGCGCGGCCAGGACCTTCTGTCCCCGCTCCGACTCCAGGTGCTGCCGGGCGCCCTCCGCCCGCGCGCTCTCCACCGAGGAGCCCGGACGGTACTTGCCGGTGAGGAAGCCGGCGGCCAGCGCGAAGTAGGGCACGACACCGAGCCCGGCACGGGCTGCCGTGTCCTGGAGCTCGCCCTCGTAGGTGTCGCGGGAAACCAGGTTGTAGTGCGGCTGAAGCGCGACGTAACGGGCCAGGCCCTCGCGCTCCGAGAAGTCCAGGGAGGCTTGGAGCCGCTCGGAGCCGATGTTGGAGGCGGCGATCTCCCGGACCTTGCCCTCCTTCACCAGCTGGTCCAGGGCGGTGATGATGTCCTCGACCGGCACGGTCTCGTCGTCGAAGTGCGTGTAGTACAGATCGATGTGGTCGGTGCCGAGCCGGCGCAGCGACTCCTCGGCCGCGGCCTTGATGTTGGCGGGAGCGAGCCCCTTGTACCGGGGGTGGGTACTGACCTTCGTCGCGACGACGATGTCGGAGCGGTTGCCGCGTGCGGCAAGCCACTTGCCGATGACGGTCTCGGACTCGCCGCCCTCGTTGCCCGGAATCCAGGCCGAGTACCCGTCGGCGGTGTCGATGAAGTTGCCGCCGCCCGCGGCGTAAGCGTCCAGAACGGCGAACGACTGTGCCTCGTCGGCGGTCCAGCCGAAGACGTTGCCACCGAGAGCGAGCGGGAAGACCTGAAGGTCGGAAGGGCCCAGCTTACGAAGAGAAGTCATAGGTAAAACAACGGATTCCGGTGCACCCGCTATTCCGGCGGAACCACTGTTCCGGTTGGACCGCTGTTCCGGCGGAACCACTGCGCCGACAGGCCCCCTTCCGGCTCCGGCGACACCCCTTCCGGGTACCGGCAGTTCCAGGAACTCACCACTCCCCCGTCCCGCCCACGAACAGACCGGCAGCCCTGACGTCGGGGGGTGAGCGTCAGGACTGCCGGGGTTCATCGGCCGGCGGACCGGCTGGGATCGAGCGGCCCACGAGGTGGGCGTCGGATCAGGGGTTGAGGCCCTTGCCGCGGAGCCAGGCCATCGGGTCGATGCCCGTGCCGCCGGCGGTGTGGACCTCCAGGTGGAGGTGCGGTCCCGTGACGTTGCCGGTCGCGCCGACCCGGCCGATGGTCTCGCCGGTGCTGACCTTCTGGCCGACACTGACGCCGATCGAGGACTGGTGGCAGAACCACAGCTCGGTACCGTCGTCGAGTTCGAGCACCGTGCGGTAGCCGTACGCGCCGGACCAGCCCGCCGACTTGACCGTGCCGCCGTGGATGGCCTTGATCGGGGTGCCGGTCGGGGCCGCGAAGTCGAGGCCCGTGTGATAGCCGGAGGACCACATCGAGCCGGCCTCGCCGAAGGTCGAGGTGATCGTGTACGAGGAGGTCGGGATGGCGTAGCTGGCGGCGAGCTTGGCCAGCCGCAGCGCCTCCGCCTTCTTCTTGGCCTCCTCCTCCGCCTTCTTCTTCTCGGCGGCGGCCTTGGCCTCGGCCTCGTCCTGCTGCTTCTTGGCCTCGGCGGCCGCCTTCTCCGCGGCCTTCTTCTCCTCGGCCGCCTTGGCCTCGGCGTCGGCGGCGTCCTGCTGCTGCTCGGCCTGCTGGAGGATGCGGGCGCGGAGCGCCTCGCCCGCGTCCGTCGTGCCCTGCTCGGCCTCGGCGGTGGTGATGCCCGCGGTGGTGAGCGGGGCAGTCGTGGCCGCGACCTCGGTCTTGTCGGCCTCGGACTCGCCGGAGAACAAAGCCCCCACGCCCGGAAGGGACTTGGCGTCGGGGAGGTTGTCCTTGATCGAGTCGGGCACGGAGATGGAGACCGGGGGCTTGCTCTGCGCGGTTGCCATGCCACCCGCGCCGACCGCCGCTATGACGCCGACGCCCAGCACCGTGGAGCTGCGGGCGAGGCCGTTGCGCTGCTTGGCGACGCGGTGCCTGCCGCGCACCGGGCGGACGGACTCCTCGGTGGGGTTCCACTCGTCCCAGCCACGGTCGGGCTCACCGGTGAACTCAGCCGTGAAATTGCCGGTGAAGTCGCCTCCGGACTCGGTGCCGTAGTCGGATTCGAACCGGGACGGGGCCTCGGGGGCAGGCTTGTTGGACGCCACGGGGGCGCACTCCTTTCCTTCCTTCTCGCCTACCGGGTTAGCTGACGGGTTCGGAGCAGGAAGGTCTCCTACGGGCCCCTCTGCCTCTCACGAGACACAGGTGCCCGATTCACCCCATGTAGGTGGTTCCCCGGTTCCCTTGCGGAATTCGGCGCTCGCGCGCGGTGCCGCCACTGACGACGGCTGGGACGACCGCGCTGCGTTATCGAACGTTAATAGACACCGGGGCCGTATTCCAAGCCGTTCCAACTGATCGTTCACTTCCTTGGCCTGGACTTTACGGGACACAAGTGGGTGGAATCGGACGAGTTGACCGACCCTCAGTCACTACCCTGATTCTGACGTTGCGTCAAACGTTATGCGGAGCGGTGCCTTTCGGTTACGCACGGTGGCATCGCCCCGTCACGCCTCCTCGGCACCCACGATCGGCACGGTCCTTCGCCGGTCCGGCTGCCCCTCGGCCGGGCGCGCGACCGCGAGCAGCGCCATGTCGTCGGTCGACTCGCCGCCCGTGTGCAGCCGTACGTCGTCGGTCAGGGCGGAGAGCAGTTCCTCGGGCCCCGGGAAGAGCCGCCCGCGCAGCCGGGCCGCCGGATCGTAGAAGACCCCCTCGGTGTTCCGCGCCTCGGAGAGACCGTCCGTGTAGAAGAGCAGCGTCGTCCCGGCCGGCAGGTCCCACTCGTCGGTGCACTCCGGCCACACCCCCAGATCCATCCCGAGCGGCAGCGCGGGCACCGACGGCTTCAGCACGTCCAGCGCCCCGTCCGGATGCAGCAGGATCGGCTCGGGGTGCCCGCGGTTGACGATCCGCACCCGGGACAGCCCGGTCGGGATCTCGGCCAGCACGGCCGTGATGAACCCTTCGAGCACGTCGAGTCCGCCCCGCCGCGCCTCCTCCCGGGCCAGCGCCCGCTCCAGCCGTCCCGCCACCCCCTCCAACGAGGCTTCCTGCTCGGCCGCCTCGCGGAACGCCCCGATGACCACCGCCACCGTCTCCACGGCGTCGAGCCCCTTCCCCCTCACGTCCCCGACCACCAGCCGCACCCCCCACGGGGTGTCCGACACGGCGAACAGGTCACCGCCGACGAACTCGTCCGCCTGCGCCGCCTCGTACCGCGCCGCGACCTGCAGCCCGCCGGTCCGGTCGGCCGGCTGCGGCAGCACCGCGCGCATGGCGGTCTCCGCGATGTACCGCGCGGAGGCCAGCTGCTCGTTGCCGCGCCGTACGACCCCGTTGATCACGACCGCGAGGACCGAGACGGTGGCCAGGGTCAGCAGTTCGATCAGCGGCACGGCCTCGGGCAGCGTGCTGCTGTACAGGCGCAGCACGATGACGGCCAGCATCGAAGCGATACCGGTACGGATGGTGCTGGCCAGCGAGAAGAAGGGGGCGGCGATCAGCGGAGCGGCCACGAACAGCGGGATGGCGGTGAAAATGGGCGGGGTGAGGGCGTCGAACAGCAGCCCGCCGAGGATCATCAGGGGAGGCAGCGCGCGGACGAACCGCCGGGTGCGGGCACCGCTCCCGGCGTGCTTGCCGCGCCGCTTCTCCCGCTTCCACACCTGTGGTCTCCTGCCCGGTACGCGCGCGGCTGCGGACGGTACCGCGCCCCACCCCCAGGCTCACCGGACCGGACCGAAGCGGCGACTCCTCGTCGGCCAATGGAGGGACACGGGGACGCGGGGATCGCAGGGAACACGGGAGGGGACACAACCCGGGAGGGGACACAGAGGAACACAAGGGGGCATGTGCGCCATGGCCCGCCCGGGACACGGCGAAACGAATTCAGGCCCGGCACGCTGTGTGCGTGCCGGGCCTGAATTCTTCAGTAGCGGGGACAGGATTTGAACCTGCGACCTCTGGGTTATGAGCCCAGCGAGCTACCGAGCTGCTCCACCCCGCGTCGGTGAACACAACTCTACGCCATCCCCGGCGCCCTTTTGACCACTCGGGTTCACCCGCCCTCACCCCCCCTCACCGAACCGCGCCAGTACTGGTTCCAGGACCGGTTCGCGGACCGGTTCGCGGACCGGTCCGCCACCGGTTCGAACCTCACTGATTCGCGGACTGATTCGTCTCGGAGATGCGGGGCATGGAATCGGCCTTGCCATGGACGGCCGGCTGCTTCACCGGGTTGGCACCGCGTTGCAGCGAGTGGAGGATCGCCAGCCCCTGGCTGACGACGCCGGCCGCCATCTCGTTGACACCGTTGGTGCCGTTGAGGACGGTGAGGTCGGCGCCGGACATGCCCCGGGCGGCCGCGTCGGCCAGCGCGGGCAGGTTCTCCACGATGCGGTTGGCGGCGATGAGCTCCTGGTTGCCGTCGCGCAGCGACGCGGCGCGCACGCTGTTGGCGTCGGCCTGTGCCTGGGCGAGGGCCCGCTCGGTGTACGCGCCGCCGTCGGCCTCGAACTTGACCCGGTCGCGGGCCGCCTCCGCCAGGGTGCGCTGCCGGTACGCCTCGGCGTCCGCCGGGCGCCGGACCTCCGCCTCCAGCCGCTGGGCGGCGAGCGCGGCCTGTCGCTCGGCGAGCGCGGTCTGCTCCTCGATGACCTCGTGCGAGGCCCTGGCCTGCGCGAGCGGCCCGGCCTGCGCGGCGCGGGCGTTGTACTGCTCGGTCTCGGCGAGGAAGCCGGCCCGCTTGATCGCGGTGTCGCGTTCGTACTCCGCCTTGAGCGCGGCGGCCTGCTGCTCGCGCTGGCTGGCCTCCTGGTCCGCCTTGGCCTCGGCGATCCGGGCCTGGCTGGCGACCGCGGCGGCGTGTGGGGCCGCGAGGTTCTTGATGTAGCCGGTGGCGTCGTCGATCTCCTGGATCTGGAGGGCGTCCACGACGATGCCGAGCTTCTCCATCTCGCCGTGGCTGCCCGCGATGACCTCCTGGGAGACCCGGTTGCGCTCGCGGATGATCTGCTCCACGGTCAGTCCGCCGACGATGGAGCGCAGGTGCCCGGCGAAGATCCGCCCGACGAGCTCCTCCATCTGGTCCTGCTCGGTCAGGAAGCGGCGGGCCGCGTTGGCGATGGACACGGCGTCGTCACCGACCTTGAAGACGGCCACGGCCCGGACGTTGAGGCGGATGCCCTGCTGCGTCACGCAGTCCTCGGTGATCTCCGCCTCGCGCAGCGCCAGGGAGAGCATGCGCGCCTTCTGCTTCACCGGGAGCACGAAACTGCCGTGCCCGGTGACGATCCGGAACTGGGTGTCCAGCGTCTGTCCCTTGGAACCGGAGATGAGCATCGCCTCGTTGGGGGCGGGAACGTGCCAGAAGAACATGGGAAGACTCCTGCCGTACGACACTGCTTCCGTCGAGTGAGCGACTGCTCGGCCGCTCAGGACGGCAGGCGTTCCACGATCACGCCGCGAGCCGAGACCGTGTCGACGACAACGACGCGCGCGTCCCTGTCGATCGACGTCGCCGCCCAGGCGGTGTAGGCCTCGGACCCGCCCCGTACCGCCACCAGTACCTCGCCCGGACCGTCGGACGGAATCGGCACGGTGACACGGCCTACCGCCCCGACCGGGCTGCGGGCGGACTCATCTGCCCGGCGCATGCGTCGCCCTCGTGAGCTTCCCTGCGTACGCCTGCTCACGCCGCTCACCGCACGGTGTCCCGCACCGCTTCATGGACACGAGGCGACCCCGCCTCCTGGAGGCCGGAGCCTCCCTCGACAACTCCACGGTACTCCGCACCCGCCCCGGCGCAGCGGTGCCCGCGGGCGCCCGGCGATCGACGAGCGGGGGCAGATATGCGGTGATATGACTGTTTTATCTTCCATCCTGCCGACGCGATGAACTCGCGCTGATCGGGGAGCGAACCGTGGACGACTACTCCTTGCTCGACCTCTTCTGGACCATGCTCTGGTTCTTCCTCTGGGTCATGTGGCTGTTCCTGCTGTTCAAGGTCATCACGGACATCTTCCGCAGCCACGACCTCAGCGGCTGGGGCAAGGCCGGCTGGCTGATCCTCACGCTGGTGCTGCCGTATCTCGGCGTCCTGGTGTACGTGATCGTCCGTGGCAAGTCCATGAGCAAGCGGGACATCAAGGAAGCCCAGGACCGCGACGCGGCCTTCAAGGCGTACGTACGGGAGGCCGCCGGCACCTCCGACGCGGGCGGCGACGCCACGAAGAAGGGGAGTCATGTCGACGACCTGGCGAAGCTCGCCGAGCTGAGGGACCGGGGCGCCATCACGGACGAGGAGTACCAGCGGGCGAAGACAAAGCTCCTCGTCTGACGTCGCTCCCGCCCGCCCCCGGAACGGCGCGTATGTCTCCCTCCGGGCGGTCCGGCGGACTGGCACGGCGCCAGGACCGCGAGGAGGCTTGAGGCATCAGCCACGGTGGCCGTCGCCGCCCGCGGTTCTCGGGGCGCCGGAGTCACGGCGGGCCGAACGGGGTGCGGTCCCCATCTCGGCGTACGAGGAGATGGCCCGCCATGGACAGCACCACGTCCGCGACCCTGGAAACGATGCGGACCGCGCTGCGCGGTCCCGTCATCGGCCCGCAGGACCCGGAGTACCGGCGGGCCCGCACGATCTACAACGCCATGATCGACCGGCACCCGGCGGCGCTGGTGCGGTGCGGCGACGCGGCGGACGTGATGGCCGCGGTCGACCTCGTCCGGGACGCGGGGCTCACGCTCGCGGTCCGCGGCGGCGGGCACAGCGGTGCGGGCCTGTGCCTGGTGGACGACGGCGTGACGATCGATCTCTCACCCATGCGCTGGGCGCACATCGACCCCGCCGCGCGGACGGCGACGGTCGGCGGTGGCGCCACGCTCGGCGACCTCGACCACGCCGCCCACGCGTTCGGGCTGGCCACCCCCACCGGCATCCTCTCGTCCACCGGCATCGGCGGCCTCACCCTGGGCGGCGGCCACGGCCACCTCACCCGCAGATACGGCCTGACGATCGACAACCTGCTGGCCGCGGACGTGGTCCTGGCCGACGGCACCTCGGTGACGGCGAGCGCCACCACCCACCCCGACCTGTTCTGGGCTCTGCGCGGCGGCGGCGGAAACTTCGGCGTCGTCACCTCCTTCACCCTCCGGCTGCACCCGGTGGACACGGTGGGCGTCGCCGTCACGGTCTGGCCGGTCGACCGGATACCCGACGTGCTGCGCTGGTACCGCGACTTCCTGCCGCAGGTCCCCGAGGACCTCAACGGCTTCTTCGTCGCGCTCACCGTGCCGCCCGGCCCGCCGTTCCCGGAGGAGATCCACGGCCAGAAGATGTGCGGCGTGGTGTGGTGCTGGACCGGCGACCCCGAACTTCTCGGAACCACCCTCAAGCCCGTCGAGGACCCCGGACCGCCCGCCTTCCACTTCACGGCCCCGATGCCCTACACCGCCCTGCAGTCCATGTTCGACGAACTGCTCCCCACCGGTCTGCAGTGGTACTGGCGCGGCAACTTCTTCGACCGGATCACCGACGGCGCCATCGCCGTACACGCCAAGTACGCCGAGCACCTCCCCACCCCGCTGTCGACCGCCCACCTGTACCCGATCGACGCGGCCGCCCACCGGCCCGGCCCCGACGACACGGCCTGGGCCTACCGCGACGCGGTCTGGTCCGGCGTCATCGCGGGCATCGACCCGGACCCGGACAACGCCGAGGAGCTCAGGCAGTGGTGCGTCGACTACTGGGAGGAGCTGCACCCGCACTCCATGGGCGGCACCTACGTGAACTTCATCGGCGCGGGCGAAGCCCCCGACCGCGTACGCGCCACCTACCGCGACCACTACGCCCGCCTGGCCGCCGTCAAGCGCACCTACGACCCGCACAACTTCTTCCACGCCAACCAGAACATCGAGCCGGCGGCCCGGCAGGCCGGTGCCGTCACCCCCCTGTGATGGGCGGGTCAGGAGAGCCAGTCGGCGTAGTGGGTGGGGGCGAGGTGGGCGGCCGTGTCGGTGAGGACGTCACCCTGGACGGCGGCGAACATGCCCGCGGTGGGGTCGGTGACGACGGTACGGTCGTCACCCTTGCGGGACAGGGTGATCCGGCCCAGCTCGTCCAGATTGAAGACCTCGGGGCCGCCGATGCTGCGGATGCCGTTCAGCGGGGCGCCCACGGCGACCTCCACCACCGCGTCGGCCACGTCCCCGGCGGCGATCGGCTGGATCGGCGTGGCGGGCAGCCGGACGGTGTCGCCGTCGGTGGTCCAGGACAGGACGGCGTCGATGAACTCCATGAACTGCGTCGCCCGGACGATCGAGTAGGGGATCGGCCCGGCCGCGAGGATGTTCTCCTGAAGCGTCTTGGCCCGGTAGTAGTCGAGCTCCGGCACCCGGTCCGTGCCGACGATCGAGAGGATGACGAAGTGGCCGACGCCGCCCTTGCCGGCCGCGGCCAGAAGGTTGTCCATCGAGGCCCGGAAGAAGGCCGGGGAGGCTTCGTCGAAGGTCGGGGAGTTCGTCAGGTTGACGACGACGTCGGCCCCCGCCACCGCCTCGTCCAGCCCCTGGCCGCTGATGACGTCGACTCCGGTGGACTGCGAGTGCGGTACCGCCTCGTGCCCGGCGGCGTTCAGCTTCTTGACGACCTGCGACCCGATCAGCCCGGTACCGCCGATGACTGCGAATTTCATGACGTACCCTTCACGGTTCTTTGTCCGTAATGCTGCGCTTTGTGCGCAATATGGCACACGGGCGGCCAGGTGGGCACGACATGAAACGGCGCCCCGACCGGATGGAACCGATCGAGGCGCCGAGTGGCAGCTCAGAGGGGTTTTCCCTCGCTGCGTGCGGTAGGCCGTGTGGGACTCGAACCCACAACCAACGGATTAAAAGTCCGCTGCTCTGCCAATTGAGCTAACGGCCCCCGGTCAATCACCCCTGAGCATAGCCCGCCGGGGCCCGGCCGCCGATCGGGTATCGGTTACCGGGCCCCGTCACGGTGGGATCCCGGGGGGTCAGAGGGGTTCGTCCGGGGTGATCGTGCGCTTGTGATCCGGTTTGAGGAACCAGTGCCTCGCCGAGGCCAGCCACCAGGTCGCCGCGAAGCCCAGGACCACCAGCACCGCGACCGGTGCGTAGTTGAACGTCTCCCAGGTGACCGGCGAGAGCTGCGGCAGCATGAAGAGCACCGTGATGATCACGACCCAGGCCACCGCCACGATGCCGATCGGGCGGGACCAGCGGCCCAGCTGCCAGGGGCCCGGGGTGAACTCGTCGCCACGGAGCAGGCGGAGCAGCGTGGGGATGACGTAGGCGATGTAGAGGCCGATCACCGCGATCGAGGTCACCGCCGCGTACGCCGTGACGTTGATCAGGTACGGGAGTCCCAGGGCGAGGGCGCCGGCCGCGGCGAGCCAGACCGCGGCGACAGGGGTGCGGGTGCGGGGGCTGACCGTGTGCCAGACGCGGGAGAAGGGCAGGGCCCCGTCGCGCGAGAAGGCGTAGATCATGCGGCTGTTGGCGGTCACCGACGCCATGCCGCAGAAGAGCTGGGCGCCGATCACGATCAGCAGCAGGAGCTTGCCGGTGGTGGCGCCGAGGGCGTCCAGGAGGATCTGGGCGGGCGGGGCGCCGGTCGGCGAGTTCAGCGCCCCGTCGTACGACTGGATGGCGAAGGTGAAGCCGAGGAGCAGGACGAAACCCGCGATCCAGGAGGTCCAGATCGACTGGACGATGCCCTTCGGGCCGGCCGTCGCCGCGTCGTGGGTCTCCTCCGTCATGTGGGCGGAGGCGTCGTAGCCGGTGAAGGTGTACTGCGCCATCAGCAGCCCGATCATCACGACGTAGAAGCCGCTGTCCCAGCCCGTGTTGTTGACGAACTCGGTGAAGACGAACGACGCCGACCGGTGCGAGTCCGGCACGAAGGTCAGGGCGCCGACGATGACGGCGACGCCGATGACGTGCCACCAGACGCTCACGCTGTTCAGCAGCGCGACGATCCGCACCCCGAAGGTGTTGAGCAGACCGTGCAGCAGCAGGATCGCGGCGAACAGCAGGATCGTGCGGGTGGGGGTGACCTCGAAGCCGAACTGGAGGTTCAGGTACGCGCCCAGGAAGGACGCCGCCCCGAAGTCGATCCCGGCGGTGACGGCGACCTGCCCCAGCACGTTGAACCAGCCCGTGAACCAGGCCCAGGCGGCGGCCGAGCGCGGCGGGGCCAGCCGGTGGGCCCAGAAGTAGAGCCCGGCGGAGGTCGGGTACGCCGAACAGATCTCGGCCATCGCCAGGCCGACGAACAGCGTCATCAGGCCGACGCCGACCCAGCCCCAGGTGATGACGGCGGGGCCGCCGGTGTTCATGCCGAAGAGGTAGAGCGTGAGGCAGCCGGAGAGCACCGAGATGATCGTGAACGAGACGGCGTAGTTGGAGAACGCCGACATGCGCCGGGCCAGCGTCTGCGTGTACCCGAGCTGCGCGAGGCGTTCCTCGTCGGAGACGCCCGGAGGTGGTGGTCGGTCCTCGCCTGTGTCGGTTGTCATGCACCCAGCGATTCCCGTGTGCCGGGGCACGCATGCGGCCGCCCGGGTCACGACTGGGAAAACGTGCCGGGCACGAGGGGGGCGCAACTCCCGTCATACTCAGGCCCGTTCGCACCCCGGCCCCTGCGCACCCCGGCGTCACTCAGACCCTGCGGGCGCTCGACAGCCGACCGCTCGGCAGGCGGTACTCCCACTCCATGTCCGCGTGGCCGCGGCCGGTGGTGAGTGCCCGCGCCGGGAAGGCCGCACGCTTCAGAAGACCCCCTTGTAGCCCTGCCAGCCGGTGGCGATCTTCGTACGGGAGCCGAACGATCCCTTGCCGTTGCCGTTGTTGCGGAAGAGGTTGCCCCAGCGGTCCCGCTCGACGAGGTCGGCCTTCCCGTCGCCGGTGATGTCACCGACCCCGACGATGGTGTTGTACGAGGTGCCCCACGCGGCGAAGACCTTCACCCGCTCCTTCAGCTTTCCGCTCGCGGTGCCGTCGTAGCGGTAGAGCGTGCCGTCCTTGTGGTGCGCCAGCACGTCGCCGTACCCGTCACCGTTGAGGTCACCGGCGCCCACGACCTTCGTGTAGCCGGTCCAGGACGAACGGATCTTCACCCCGGCCTTCAGCTTGCCGTGGCCGTCGTTGGCGAAGAGGAGGACATCACCGGTCGACGCCTTGCGCGCGAGCAGGTCGGGGCGGCCGTCACCGGTCAGATCGCCGGGCACGGTAAGGACGTTGTACGCGTTCCACCCGGTGCCCAGGGAGGTGTGGCTGCTGTTCGGCGTGTACGGGGCGCCGCACTTGCCGGCGTACCGGCGCAGTTCCCCGTTCGGCATCCGTACGAGCATCTCGGCGCACCGGTCGCTGCCCATGTCCCCGAACGGGACCGCGACGGTGCCCTTGGGCCAGCCGGCGCCGGAGCGCTTCCAGTCGAGCTTGCCCCTGCCCTCGGTGTAGTGCAGCGTCAGCTCGCCGACGGAGTTGAGCGTGACCAGCTCGCCGAAGTCGTAGCCGCCCTGGTCGTGATGGCCCTGGACGCCACCGGAGACCTCGATCTTCCCGCTGGTGGTGTACGTGCCGCCGCCCTTGACGGCCCTGGCGGTCAGCGTCCAGGTGTGGATCTCGTTGGCGGCGGGGCGGCCGGTGTCCGTTTTGCCGTCCCAGTCGACCGCGACCTCCGCACCGGGACCGCCAAAGAGGGTACGGATCGCCCGGCCGCGGATGTCCTTGATCACGAAGGTCCAGGTCGCGGGAGCGTTGAGCTGCCAGGTGCTCTCCCAGTTCTGGGCGCCGTAGATGCTCTTGACGTCGATGTACCCGGCGTTGAGGTCCGACTCGATCTTCGCGAGCGGCTGCGTGGGCACCCCGCTGGGCACGATGCGGATCGCCTTGTCCGGTCCGACGTACGCGATGTCACCGCCGAACTTGTCCACGGCCCAGGTCAGTCGGCGCTGGTCGGCGGTGCTGCCCGCGGGCAGGTCCGCGATCTCCCGGGGCGGTGCGGCCGTCCCGGTGTGGAAGTCGGTGAGCAGCAGTTTCCCGGCGGTGCGGTCGTGCCGGACGAGGTAGCCGTCGCCGACGAGCGCGGCGCCGGACGGCACGGAGAGGCTCTTCTTCGCCGTACGGTCGTAGACCCCGGCGGCACCGCTCGGTCCGCAGTTCCAGTAGATCCAGCGGCCGACGGTCTGGAGCTCCTTGATCACGCACGGGGCGCCGGTGGCGACGGTCTGGACGACCTTCTTCTGTTCGAGGTCGGTCGCGGTGACCACTCCGGCGGTGGAGGCCGCCGTCCACAGCGCCGAGCCCCATACCGAGGCGGCGGTGATGGACCGGGTCGTCCGCACGTCCGACCTGCGGACCCCGACGTCGTCGATGTACTGCTTGCCGGTCGACGCCGCCTCGTAGACGAAATAGCGTCCGGTCGTGTCCACGAACCGACCCCCGGTCACAGCGGGTTCGTCGAAGCCGTGGAGCGTGTTCCCCGTCAGCCACATCTCGGCGCGTTCCTGGCCGTTGTCGACGAAGAAGCGGCCCACATGGCCGTTGCCGGTGGCGCGCAGCGGTACGCATTCACCGGCGTCGCACGGCACCCGCTTCGCATGCGCACCGGTCGCGTAGGTGCCCGCGTATCCCATCGAGGTGGGAGCGCCCACCGTCGCCCCGCCCGGGGAGACCTGGCGGGCGAACACGAACTGCGGGCCGCTCGGGGCGATTTCCACCGTGTTCAGTACTCCGCCGGCGAAGTCGATGCCCCAGACACCGTTCGTCGCGACAGGGGCCGGCGCATCCGCGGCGACGGCGCCCGGCACTGTGCCGAGACCGGTCGCGACCACGGTGAGAGCGGCCAGCGCGGCGATCCGGCGCCGGGCGCCACGGCCGTGTGGAGCAGCAAGGCGAGCCAAGAGGGTCAGTCCTCCCCGAAATGCCCGAAGGGCAAGAAGGCACAGGCGATCGACAGCGACCTTCCGCAAAGCCCCCCGGCCCGCCCCTGTGCAAGTCGCCGGATGTTAGCAGCGGTTGCTCATGTGAGGGAAGCGAAAAGAAAAGCGGGCCCGCTCGTGAAGAGCGGGCCCGCTTTCCGCAGACCGTTCAGCGGACCTTTGTCAGGTCCTCACGGTGTTCAGCCGTTGCGCTTCCAGCGCGGCTTGTCGTCGCGGCGGCCGAAGGAACCGGTGTTGGTGCCGGTGCCCCGGTGGTCGTCGCGGCGGCCGGTCGGACGGTCGCTGCCACCGGAGCGGAAGCCGCCCGAGGGACGGTCGTCACGACGGTCGCGGTTGAACGGACGGTCGCTGCCACCGGAGCGGAAGCCACCGGAGGGACGGTCGTCGCGGCGGTCGCGGTTGAACGACGGGCGGTCGTTGTCGCGACGGTCGAAGGAGCGGCCACCGCGGTCGTCCCGGCGGTCGTTGGAGCGGAAGCCGCCCGAGGGACGGTCGTCGCGACGGTCGCGGTTGAACGACGGGCGGTCGTTGTCGCGACGGAAGCCACCGGACGGACGGTCGTCACGACGCTGGAAGCCACCGCGGTCGCCACCGCGGTCGTCCCGGCGGTCACGGTTGAAGGACGGACGGTCGTTGTCGCGGCGGAAGCCACCCGACGAACGGTCGTCACGACGCTGGAAACCACCGCGGTCGCCACCGCGGTCGTTGCCACCGCGGTAACCACCGCGGTCGCCGCCGCGGTTGTCCCGGCGGTCGAAGTTGCCGCGGTCGTCGCGACGGTCGTCACGGGCGGCGGGCTGCTCCGGCACGGAGACGGCGGCCTCGATCGCGGCCTCCGCCTCGGCGGCCACCTCGGCCACCGCGGCCTCGGGGTCGTCGCCCCGCTCGCGGGCGGCACGGGCGACGAGGCGGTCGGCCTCCTCACGCAGCTCACCGGCACGGCGCTGGACGCGCTCCAGCTGCTTGGTCAGGTCGGCGACCTCGCGCTCGGCCTGCTTGGCGGCGTTGTTCGCGGAGTCGGCCTGGACCTCGGTCAGCGAACGGGCACCGGTGATCTCGGCGACCTCCGGGTCGAAGGCACCCGCGCCACCGACGATGTGGCGCGAGGCGTCGACGCCCGCGTCCTCCATCAGGCGGAAGATCTGGCGGCGCTGGTGCGGCAGCGCCAGCGAGACGACGACACCGGACTTGCCGGCCCGGGCGGTACGGCCCGAGCGGTGCAGGTAGTCCTTGTGGTCACCGGCCGGGTCCACGTTCAGCACCAGGTCGATGCCGTCCACGTGGATGCCGCGGGCGGCGACGTCGGTCGCGACCAGCGCGTTGACGTAGCCGTCCTTGAAGTCGGCGAGGACCCGGGTGCGGGCACCCTGCGTCATGCCGCCGTGCAGCGCGTCCGCCTTGACGCCCGCCTCGACGAGCTGCTCGGCGATGCGGTCGGCGCCCAGCTGGGTGCGGACGAAGATGATGGTGCGGCCCTTGCGGGCGGCGATGGCGGAGGTGACCGGCGCCTTGTCCTTCGGCTTCACGACGAGGACGTGGTGCGTCATGGTCGTGACGTTGCCCTGGGCGCTGTCGACCTCGTGGCTCACCGGGTTGTCCAGGTAGCGCTTGACCAGCGTGCCGATCTCGTTCTCCATCGTGGCGGAGAAGAGCATGCGCTGGCCGCCGACCGGAACCTGGTCGAGCAGCTCGGTGACCTCGGGCAGGAAGCCCAGGTCGGACATCTGGTCGGCCTCGTCGAGGACGGCGACCTGGACGTTCTCCAGGGAGCAGGCGCCCCGGTTGATGATGTCGCGCAGCCGGCCCGGGGTGGCGACGAGGATGTCGACACCACGCTCCAGCGCGTAGATCTGGTTGCCCATCGACGTACCGCCGCAGACGACCTTCATCTTCAGGCCGAGCACGTCGCCGTACGGCTGGAGCGCGTCCGCGACCTGCATCGCGAGCTCACGGGTCGGGGTCAGGATGACCGCGCGGGGCTTCTTCTTCTCGGTGTGGCCGCCGGCCAGCGTGGCCAGGGTCGGCAGACCGAAGGAGAGGGTCTTGCCGGAGCCGGTGCGGCCGCGGCCCAGGATGTCCTTGCCGGCCAGGGCGTCCGGGATGGTCGCGGCCTGGATCGGGAAGGGCGCCGTCACGCCGTTCTGCGCGAGCTTGCGGACGATGCCCTCGGGCAGTCCCAGGTCGGCGAAGGTGATGGTCGGCTCGGCGTCCGCGTCGGCCTCGGCGGAGTCGGTGTCGGCCTGCTCGGCCAGGAGGGTGTCCGCCTCGATGGAACCGGCGGACTCGGCGACCACGGTCTCCGCGGCCTCGACGAGCTCGTCGTTCTCGATGCTCTCGGGCATGACGGTGCGGTCAGAACTGGAAATTGACATGCGAAATGCGAAACCTTCCGGAGTCTCGGCACGCGCCCGTAACTCCGTGATTCGCAATTTCGACCGCCTCAATGCGGTCCAGCCACGGCAAGGGAGAGTACGCGCCACACGGCGCGCTTCTGTTTCGGCGCCGGGCAATGGGATCAAACGATCTACTACCATACGCACTCCACCCCACATCGCGCAAACCGACCCTCCTCACTCCCCCACTAGGCGGGCTCCACCTGCGGCGATACCTCGGGAGTGCGCAGCGGATCCGTCATCCCCGGCACCCTCATCGCCTCGCTGCGCAGCCGCGCCGCCGGCGAGGCGGACGGCTGCGGCGACGGCTCGGAGGGCTCCGGCTCGGGCTCGGGCGAAGCCGGCGGCTCGGGGCTCGCCGGCTCGGACGGCTCGGGGGAAGCGGGCTGCTCCGGCACATCCGGCTCCGGCCGGGAGGCGGAGGGCGTCGGCACCGGACCGCCCCGGTCCGAGCGGCTCCGCCGGGTCCTCGGCCGACCCCGGTGGCGGAGGGGCCGAGGCGCACTCCGAGCGGGAGAC
>NZ_JBCEWQ010000153.1:0-20553 GCF_038448545.1 Streptomyces sp. CLV115 | reverse complement strand
GGGGCGGGCCAGTTCCTGGAGGTCGCCGATGAGCGAGGCCAGCTCGGTCATCTGGGCCTTGACCGACTTCATCAGGGCCTTGCGGTCGTCGGGCGGGATGGGGCGGCCGGTGTCCTCGCTGCGGGCGAGGAGCTCGACGTTGGTACGCAGGGACGTCAGCGGGGTCCGCAGCTCGTGGCCGGCGTCGGCGATCAGCTGGGCCTGGCGGTCTCGGGAGCTGGCCAGGGACGCGGTCATCGAGTTGAAGGAGCGGGACAGCCGGGCGATCTCGTCCTCGCCCTCGACCGGGATCCGGACGGTGAGGTCCTCGGTACGGGCGACGTGCTCGACGGTCTCGGTGAGCTCGTCGACGGGGCGCAGCCCGGTGCGGGCGACCCAGAGGCCGGCCGCGCCCGCGCCGATGACGCCGATGCCGGAGACGGCCAGCAGCATCCAGGCGAGGGTGGAGAGCGGGTCGGTGATCTCGCTCATCGGGCGGGCGATGGAGACCGCGAAGCTGCCCGGGGCCAGGCCGGGCGCCGGGTTGCGGGTCTCGTACGCGTAGGTGTAGACGCGCATCCGCTCGCCGCTCTTCGTGCTGGCCGTGTGCAGGACGTCGTCCCGCACACCGGCGGCCACGGCGATGTCGGCGGCCGTCACGTCGATCGGTGAGGCCTCGGCGGAGGTGCAGGTGCTCCCGGACACGGTGACGAGCTGCACGGTGTACGTCCCGCCGATCGGCGGGACGGTCGCCCGGTCGGGGTGGGTGCAGGCGATGAACAGCTTCTGCATGTAATCGTTGCTGACCGTGACGTTGCGCAGCGAGGAATCCAGCTGGCTCTCCAGCTGCGCCTTCGTCGCGAACCAGCAGGCCGCCGCGACCGCCGCCACGGCGACCGCCACCGCCGTCGCCACCAGCAGCGCCAGCCGGGACCGCAGCGGCAGGGCGCGGAGCCGGCGCAGGGTGCCGGTCATCCGTCACCGCCGCCGGAGCGGAGCGCGTAGCCGACACCCCGCACCGTGTGCACGAGGCGTGGCTCGCCGCCCGCCTCGGTCTTGCGGCGCAGGTACATCACGTACACGTCCAGGGAGTTGGAACTCGGTTCGAAGTCGAAGCCCCACACCGCCTTGAGGATCTGCTCGCGGGTCAGCACCTGGCGCGGGTGGGCCAGGAACATCTCCAGCAGGGTGAACTCGGTGCGGGTCAGCTCGACCCGGCGGTTGCCCCGGGTGACCTCGCGGGTGGCGAGGTTCATCCGCAGGTCCGCGAAGGCCAGCTCGTCGTCGGCGGGGACCGCGCCGCCCGCCGAGGCCGCGTACGAGCTGCGGCGCAGCAGGGCCCGGATGCGGGCGAACAGCTCGTCCAGCTCGAACGGCTTGACCAGGTAGTCGTCGGCGCCCGCGTCGAGACCGGTGACCCGGTCGCCGACGGTGTCGCGGGCGGTGAGCATCAGGATCGGGATGGTGGTGCCCGCGGAGCGGAGCCGGCGGGCGGCGGTCAGGCCGTCCATCCGGGGCATCTGGATGTCGAGCACGATGAGGTCGGGGTCGTACGAATCCGCCTTGGCGAGGGCGTCGAGGCCGTCGACGGCCACCTCGGTGCCGTAGCCCTCGAACGCGAGGCTGCGCTGCAGGGCCTCGCGCACGGCGGGCTCGTCGTCGACGATCAGGATGCGCTGCGGATCGTCTTCGGCGGGGCTCATCGCTCGTCGTCCTCTTCTCGTGCCGTGCGGTCCCGGGCGTTCCGGGACGTCGTGCTCTCAGCCTCGCACGGCCATGGCACGTCGTCGTGCGGCCCGGCGCTTGCGGGCGGTGGTGGTACGGACCTCCGGGGCGCGGTCCGTACCGTGAGTGGCCTGTTCGCTCACGAGCGCGAGGGGCAGGGCCAGGTCGGCCGGGCCGGTGGGGGTGTGGGCGGGGTGGTGCATGTGTCGGTCTCCTCGGGAGGTTCAGGAGTCTCAGGAGCTGTTGCCGGCCCGCAGGGTGTCGAGGTCGGCCTTGAGTGTGTTGACCGGGATGGCGAAGCCGAGACCCACACTGCCGGCGCTCGAACTGCTGGATCCGCCGGACGAACTCGCCGAGTACATCGCGGAGTTGATGCCGATGATCTCGCCGTTCATGTTGATCAGCGCACCGCCGGAGTTGCCGGGGTTGAGCGAGGCGTCGGTCTGGATGGCCTTGTACGTGGTGGTGGACTCGCCGGTGTCGCCGTTGAACTGCCGCCCGCCGAACTCGAACGGCCACTGCTCGCCGCCGCTCTGTCCGCCCTGCCCGCCCCGGCCCTGGCCGCTGCCGTCCTCCTTGGCGACGGTGACATCGCGGTCGAGGGCGGAGACGATGCCGCTGGTGACGGTGCCGGTGAGGCCCTCGGGCGAGCCGATCGCCACGACCTGGTCGCCGACCGCGACGGCCGAGGAGTCGCCCAGGGTGGCCGTCTTCAGCCCGCTCGCGCCCCGGAGCTTGATCAGCGCGAGGTCCTTGTCGGGGTCGGTGCCGACGACATCGGCGGTGTACGTCTTGCCGGTGCTGAGCGTCACCTTGACCGACGAGGCACCGGAGATGACGTGGTTGTTGGTGACGATCTCGCCGTCGGAGGTGATGATCACGCCGGAGCCGGTGGACTCGCCCGCGGTCGAGGTCGCGTTGATCTCGACGATCATCGGCGAGACGGCCTTGGCGACACCGGAGACGGTGCCCTTGTCGCTCTGCGAGACGGTGGTGCCGGGGACGACGTCGGAGGCCGCGCTGTTCGTTCCGCCTCCGGTGAGCTGCTCGATGACGGTGGCGGTGCCGCCGCCGACGATTGCCGCGGCGATCGCCACGGCCGCCAGCAGGGCGACCGGCCTCCTGGCCCGGTGCCGGGGCGCGGCCGGCTCGGGCGGTGCGGGCGGCGGGAAGGCCGGTCCGTTGCCGCCGTTGCCGCCGTTGCCCGCGTCGCCGCCGTGCCCGTCGGCGGCGTTCCCGCCGGGCCACACGGTGGTTCCGGGGCCGGTCGCGATCGGTTCCGCGGGCCGGTATGACGGCGGCGGCGGGTAGGCCGCGTCGCCGTTGCCGTACGAGGGGTACATCGGGTACTCGCCGCTCGGGCGCTGGCTCTCTGTCATGCATACGAGCGTGTCCGGCGAAGATGAGAGAAGCCTGAGCCCCCGCTGAGAAGCCCGGCAGAAGCTCGTATGCCCGATATAAGGACCGGCCCGGCAGGACAGGGACACCGGTCCACCACCCGGCCGTCGGCACCCCGGCCGGCCGCGCTTCCCGACCGGCCGTTGCCCGGCCGTCGGCTCCCCGGGCGTCGGCTCCCCGACCGGCCGCCAACCGACGGCCGTTACCCGACCGGCCGCCAAGACGGCCGTTATCCGATCGGCTTCCACCCGGCCGTCGGCACCTCGACCGGCCGCGTTTCCCGACCGGTCGTTGCCCGGCCGTCGGCTCCCCGACCGGCCGCCAAGACGGCCGTTACCCGACCGGCTTCCACCCGGCCGTCGGCTCCCCGACCGGCCGCGCTACCTGACCGCCGGCTCCCCGCAGCCGCACGAGCGCCGCACCACCAGCGCCGACGGGAACTGTTTCAGCCGTTCCCGCCGCGATCCCGACACCCGCAACGAGTCGTCGAGCACCAGGTCCACCGCGGCCCGTGCCATCGCCGGGCGGTCCGAGAAGACCGTCGTCAGCGGCGGATCGGTCAGCCCGGCTTCCTTCACGTCGTCGAAGCCCGCCACCGCGAGCTCCCCGGGCACATCGATGCGCAGCTCGCGCGCGGCCCGCAGCACACCGATGGCCTGGTCGTCCGTCGAGCAGAAGATGGCCGGCGGCCGGTCCGGACCGGCGAGCAGCTTCAGCGCCACCTGATACGCGTCGTAACGGTTGTACGGGGCCTGGAAGAGCCGGCCCTCCGTCGAGCGGCCCGACTCGTGCATCGCCCGGCGCCAGCCCTCGACGTGGTCGGCGACCGGGTCACCGACCGCCGGGGTGGACTCCACGCCGCCGAAGCACGCCACGTACTCGTTGCCGTGCTCCAGCAGGTGCCGGGTGGCGAGCTGGGCGCCGCCGACGTCGTCGGTGACGACCGCGACGTCCTCGATCGCCTCCGGCCGCTCGTGCAGCAGCACGACCCGCGCGTCCCACGCCTCTATCTCGGCGGCCGCCCGCTCGCTGGGGCCCTGGCTGACCAGGATCAGGCCGGAGACCCGCATGCCGAGGAAGGCCCGCAGATAGTGGACCTCGCGCTCGTCGCGGTAGTCGGAGTTGCCGACGAGCACCATTTTTCCGCGTTCGGCGGCGGCCTGTTCGACCGCGTGCGCCATCTCCGCGAAGAACGGCTGCCGGGCGTCCGGCACGATCATCCCTATGAGATCGGTCCGCCGCGACGCCATCGCCTGGGCAACCCGGTCGGGCCGGTAGCCCAGCTCCTTGATCGCGGCGAGCACCCGCTCGCGCGTGGCCGGGGCGACCGGCCTCGGTCCGTTGTTGATGACGTAGCTGACGACCGCGGTCGACGTCCCCGCCAGTCTCGCCACATCGTCCCGCGTCACCTTGGCCACGCGCGGCAGTCTACGCGGATATACCTACCGTCCGGCAGGTCGGACCGGGGCTTCTTCCTTCGCCCCGTCGGCCCGTGGCTGCTCCGAACGGGCTACGGGTCCGGCGGCCGCCTTCACCGCGGCCCGCTCCTTGGCCTCCTCGGCCGTGCGCTCCACCTTCTCGGGCGTCACGAACCGGTAGCCGACATTGCGGACGGTGCCGATCAGCGACTCGTGCTCGGGGCCGAGCTTGGCGCGCAGCCGCCGCACATGGACGTCGACTGTGCGTGTACCGCCGAAGTAGTCGTAGCCCCAGACCTCCTGGAGCAGCTGGGCGCGGGTGAAGACCCGGCCCGGGTGCTGCGCAAGGTACTTGAGCAGTTCGAATTCCTTGAAGGTCAGGTCCAGGACCCGTCCCTTCAACTTCGCGCTGTACGTGGCCTCGTCGACCGAGAGGTCGCCGTTTCGGATCTCCATCGGGGAGTCGTCGCAGGAGATCTGCTGCCGTCCGGTGGCCAGCCGCAGCCGGGCCTCCACCTCCGCCGGTCCCGCCGTGTCCAGCAGCACGTCGTCGATGCCCCAGTCCGCGGTGACGGCCGCGAGACCGCCCTCGGTCACGACGAGGATCAGCGGACAGCCCGGTCCGGTGGACCGCAGCAGCTGGCAGAGCGACCGCACCTGCGGAAGGTCGCGGCGGCCGTCGATCAGGATGACGTCGGCACCGGGGGTGTCGACGAGAGCGGGGCCTTCGGCGGGTGCCACCCGCACGCTGTGGAGCAGGAGTCCGAGGGCGGGGAGCACCTCCGTCGACGGTTGAAGGGCATTCGTCAGGAGCAGCAGTGAACTCATCGCCGCCCACCTGCCTGGGTCGTCGGTCGATGATCGTGCACGGTTCGCTCGCCCATTACGTCGGTCCTCCTCGTTCCCTGCGAGAGGGGCACTCCCGGGCCGGGCCCGGGGGAGTATGCGGCAATTCTTCGTACGTATTCGTGCTGGTCCCACGGTGCGGTCCCGCGCCCCGGGACCGCTGAGCTTGTGGAAACGTCGCCGTAACAACGCCTGGAAAGCACAAAAGGACCCGGGGGCTGCTCTGCCCGGATCCTCTTCCCAGCACAATAGCCCACATGAGTTCTGTGTCCGAGGGGCGCTTTCGGGGTTCCGCTGTTCCCTTGCTCACGCCCGGTCCCCTGCGCACCACATTGCGTACCGGTGACGGGGTGCGGATCGAGGCGGTGTACGAGCCGTGCACGGCAGGTGCCGGGGCCGTTGCGGAGTCATCCTTCGACGGTACTGCGATCGTGCTCGCGCACGGTTTCACCGGTTCGGTGGACCGGCCCGCGGTGCGGCGTGCCGCCGGGGTGTTCGCCGGGCGTGCGGCCGTGGTCACCTTCTCCTTCCGGGGCCACGGCGGGTCCGGCGGGCGGTCGACGGTGGGCGACCGCGAGGTGCTGGATCTGGCGGCGGCGGTGGCGTGGGCGCGGTCGCTCGGACACCGCAGGGTGGTGACCGTCGGGTTCTCGATGGGCGGCTCCGTGGTGCTGCGGCACGGGGCGCTCTACGCGGCCCGGTCGGCGGGCGACACGGGCGCCGGTGACGATCTGGAGCTTACGGAGCGCGAGGGGCGCGCCGGGGCGCGTGCGGAGGAGCACGCGGATGCGGTGGTGGCCGTGAGCGCCCCCGCCCGCTGGTACTACCGGGGCACGGCTCCGATGCGCCGGCTGCACTGGGTGGTCACCCGGCCCCTGGGCCGGCTGGTCGGCCGCTACGGCCTGCACACCCGGATCGACCGCGACGAATGGAACCCGGTGCCGCTCGCGCCGGTCGAGGCGGCCGGGCTGTTCGGCCCGACGCCGCTGCTGATCGTGCACGGCGACCGGGATCCGTACTTTCCGCTGGACCACCCGCGGTCGCTGGCCGACGCGGCGGGCGACGGCGCCGAGCTGTGGCTGGAGCGCGGCATGGGTCACGCGGAGAACGCCGCGGACGAGACCTTGCTCACCCGCATCGCCGACTGGGCGGTGACACCGTGACCCATCATGGACAGCTGACGAGAGACGAGAGGAGTGGCGCCATGCCTGCGGGAATCATCCGCTACTGGGCCGCCGCCAAGGCCGCGGCCGGGACCGCGGAGGAGCCGTACACGGCTGCGACCCTCGCCGAGGCGCTCGACGCGGTGCGTGAACGGCACCCCGGAGAGCTCACCCGAGTGCTGCAAAGGTGCTCGTTCCTCATCGACGGTGACCCCGTGGGCACCCGCGGCCATGAGACCGTACGCCTTGCCGAGGGCGGCACGGTCGAGGTGCTCCCGCCGTTCGCAGGAGGGTGAACCGCAGAACATGAGCAGCAACGATCAGCAGCATCCGTACGGACAGGACCCGGGCTACGGGTACGTCCCCGGACCCGACCCGTCGAACGGCCGGCAGCCGCAACAGCCGCAGCCGCAGCAATCGGCACAGCCGCAGCCGCAGCAGTCGTACGGCGATCAGTCGTACGGGGCGCAGTCCTACGGCGACCAGCAGTCCTACGGCGACCAGCAGTCCTATGGCGGTCAGCAGTCCCACGGTGGTCAGCAGTCCCACGGTGGTCAGTCGTACGGCGGTCAGTCGTACGGCCACCAGTCCTATGGCGCGCAGCCGTACGGTCAGCAGCCCTACGGTCAGCAGGCGCAGGGCCAGTACGACCCGAACCAGGCGCCCCAGGCACCCCAGGCGGGCCCCGGGCAGGCGTGGCCGGCCGGGTATCCGCAGGATCCCGCCGCGCCCGTGGCGCACGGTCCGCAGGACCCCGGCGTCGCGCAGACGTGGGAAGGCCAGACCTGGGACACCCAGTACCAGCCGGTCCTCCACTCCGCCCAGCCCGCGCAGCCCGAGCAGCCCGCGCAGCAGCCCGTTCCGGCCGCCGCCGAGACCGCCTACCTGCCGCCGCAGGGTGCCACGGGCGGGTACCCGCTGCCGCCCGAGGCCCCGGCGGCCGAACCCGCTGCCGCTGCCGCCTCCGCCCCCGGGCACGACGCGGACGGCTACAGCGCCCCCACCACCCTGGGCAACAGCCGCATCACCGACGCCCAGCGGGCCCGCGCCGAGGGCCGCTCGCCGATCATCGCGCCGGGCATGCAGCCCGCCGCGATCACCGCCGGGCTCGGGCTGCTGCTCGCCCTCGGTGCCGCGATCGGGTCGTACGCCCTGGTCGTGCCGCTGGTGCTGCTCCAGGCCGTGACCGCGGCCGGCTGGTTCCGGCTCAACGGCATGTGGCCGGCCCGGCAGGGCATCGCGCTCGCGTTCGCGGGCGGCCTGGTCGCCGACATCGCGCTGCTCGCCGCGGGCCGGGAGAACGGCCCGGCCGCCATCCTCGGCACCCTCGGCGTCTGGGTGCTGCTCACCGTGGTCCTCCAACTGCGCAGCCGCGCGAGCGCCGACGAGCGGATGCAGGGGCTGATGGCCACCGTCGCCTCGGCCGCGCTCGCGGTCCTGGCCGCCGGGCACCTCGCGGCGGTCCCGGACGCGGTGACCGTGGGCGGGGTGGCCGTCGCGGTCGCCGTGCTGGTCCGCGCGCTGCCGCTGCCCGGACCGGCATCGGTCGTGGTGGCGCTGCTCGCCGCGACGGGCGGCGGCGCCGTGGCCGGGACGCTCACCGACCTGGGCACCAAGGGCGCGCTGCTCGGCCTCGCGGCGGGCGGCTGCGCACTGATCGGGCTGCGGGTGGCGAGCTACGACTACCCGTCGCGCTTCGTCCACATGACCGCCGGTGTGGCGCTGCCGCTCACTGCCGCGGCGCCCGCCGTGTATCTGATCGGCCGCGCGATCTCGTAGTTCCCGGCGCGGGCGCCCCGGGAACCGAAGAGGGGTGCCCGCTCGTCGATCACTCGGGGCGTCGTGCACATTCGGTGGACGTGCGGGGCGCCAGGGGCCGGGCCGGATTGCAGGGTGGGGGAAAGAGCGGGCATGCGTGCACTGCGGATACTGCTGGTCGTCGTGGTGGTTCTGGGCGGGATCTTCGTCGCCGTCGACCGGGCGGCGGTGTACTTCGCCGAGTCGGAGGCCGCGGGGCGGGTCAAGGTCACCGGTGCCACGATCGGCTCGACGGACATCTCCATCAAGGGATTCCCGTTCCTGACGCAGGTCGCCGGGAATCAGCTCGACGAGGTCGACGTGGAGATCACCGGCATCGAGACCGACGCCAACGGCCACCGGCTCCGGATCAGCACGATGAACGCGGCGCTGCACGACGTGAAGCTGTCCGAGGGCTACTCCAGCGCCACCGCCGCCCGCGCCACGGGCACCGCCGTCATCTCGTACAAGGACCTCACCGAGGCCGCCAGCGAGGGCGTCGCCGTCGAGTACGGCGGCAACAACAAGGTGAAGGTGACCGGCACCGTCGACGTCCTCGGCAACCCGATCTCGCGCAGCGTCCTGTCCACCGTCACCCTGGTCGACGGCCACACCCTGCGAGTGCGCGCGGACCAGGTGCCCGGCAAGGGCATACCCGGGCTGGAGGGGCTGGTGCGCAAGAAGACCGACTTCGACCGCGAGGTCGGCGGCCTGCCCAGTGGTCTCAAGCTCCAGAAGATCCAGCCCACCAAGGACGGCCTGGAGATCTCCGTCACCGGCACGGACGTACAGCTCGCCGGCTGAGGCACCCCGCACGCCCCGGCCCCTGACGCGTCGGGGCCCATGACCTCCTGCGACCTCCTGTGACCTCCTGCGCTCGGTCCAGGCCCCCCGCACGCACTCGCACGCCCCGCACGCCCACGTACGCAGCGTCACGCGGCGCCGCGCAACATCGCGCCACATATTGAGACGGCTGTGTCCGGTCCGTAGATGGCTGGTGCCCGCCCGCGATGCGGGAGTGGCGCGAGGGGCGATTCGCCCCCACTCGCGTCCCGTATTGCGGACGATCGCGTCTCAGGATGCGACACGGCGGTGACATGGCCGCCCGCACCTCCCTACGATCGGTCCCATGCAGTGCTCTATGGGCGGTCTCCCACAGCGGGGACGGGCGGATCTCACGAAGCGGCGGGCAGTGGACCTGTGCCGCGTCGCCGCCATGCTCTGTCGCACTGTCTGAGCGGGAGCCTTCGGCGCCCCGCGTTCCCCCCGGCCCTTCGACCGAAGTCAGGGCCCATCCCGATCGCCGCTGTACGTGCGCCGCAGGCCGCGCCGACGTACATCCGCATCACGCACCGTCTCGCATCATCTCGCCGCAGACTGCCCCGGAGGAGAACAGAATGAGCCGCAGTGACGTCCTGGTAGACGCCGACTGGGTCGAGGCCCACATCGACGACCCGAAGGTCGCTCTCGTCGAGGTCGACGAGGACACCTCGGCGTACGAGAAGAACCACATCAAGAACGCGATCCGGATCGACTGGACCAAGGACCTCCAGGACCCGGTCCGCCGTGACTTCATCGACCAGGCCGGGTTCGAGAAGCTGCTGTCCGAGAAGGGCATCGGCAACGACACCACGGTCGTCCTGTACGGCGGCAACAACAACTGGTTCGCGTCCTACGCGTTCTGGTACTTCAAGCTCTACGGTCACCAGGACGTCCGCCTGCTCGACGGCGGCCGCAAGAAGTGGGAGCTCGACTCCCGCGACCTGGTCGACGGCGACCAGATCCCGTCCCGCCCGGCCACCGAGTACAAGGCCCAGCCGCAGGACGAGTCGATCCGCGCCTACCGCGACGACGTCGTGAAGGCGATCGGCAACCAGAACCTGGTCGACGTGCGTTCGCCCGACGAGTTCAGCGGCAAGCTGCTCGCCCCGGCGCACCTCCCGCAGGAGCAGTCCCAGCGCCCCGGCCACGTGCCGAGCGCCCGCAACATCCCGTGGTCGAAGAACGCCAACGACGACGGCACCTTCAAGTCGGACGACGAGCTCAAGGCCCTCTACGAGGCCGAGCAGGTCGACCTGGCGAAGGACACCATCGCCTACTGCCGCATCGGCGAGCGCTCCGCGCTCACCTGGTTCGTGCTGCACGAGCTGCTCGGCCAGGAGAACGTCAAGAACTACGACGGTTCGTGGACCGAGTACGGCTCCCTCGTGGGCGTGCCGATCGAGCTCGGCGCCAACAAGTAACCCCGCACGACCCGGACCGGCACGACCCCCGACCAGAAGGACAGAACACCATGTGTGGAGCAAAGGCCGGCGGCCCCGACGCTTCGACCATCAAGCCCGGTGAGACCACCATCCAGGGCAGCGTGACCCGCGACGGCGAGCCCGTCACCGGCTACGTCCGCCTGCTGGACTCGACCGGCGAGTTCACCGCCGAGGTCCCGACCTCGGCGACCGGGCAGTTCCGCTTCTACGCGGCCGAGGGCACCTGGACGCTGCGCGCCCTCGTACCCGGCGGCAGCGCCGACCGCACGGTCGTGGCGCAGACCGGCGGCCTCTCCGAGGTGGCGATCGCGGTCTAGCGCGTCGCGCACACAGATCGGCCGAAGGGCCGTACCCCAGGGGGTTGGACGCCTTCCTGAACGGGGTACGGCCCTTCGAGCCTTTCGTACGGGCGGAAACAGGGCCCACGTCATGGGCCGGGGCGGGCCTACGCTGGAGGTATGTACGCCCGACGCCGGCGTGGCTATTTCCTGATGATGGGCGGTTGCATCGTCCTGTTCGTATCGGCCTGGGCCTTTGTCAGGCTGTGGTCGATGCCCGCCGCGATAGCGATGTGCCTCGTCGCGATGGTGATCCCGCCCATCGCGGCCATGGTGGCCAACCGGCGGGGGCCGGACGACCGCTGGTGGGACGATCCGTCCGGCGACCCGAAGTCCGACGAGTGGTGGGACGAACTCGACGGCAAGAAGCGGCGGTAGGGCTGCTCGACGCTCTCGCGTCAGTAGACGAGGGCCTGGACGCCGTCGGCCATGATCTCGCTGACGAAGACCTGGGCACCGGCGATCCGTACGCCCTCCAGGACGTCCTGCTCGGTGATGTCACGACGGGCCGCGCACTGCGTGCACAGGGTGATCCGGCCGCCCGCCTGGATCGATTCGATCAGATCCGGCAGCGGCGCGGCGTGCGGCAGTTCGAATTCGGCGGCGCGTCCCGGCAGTGCGAACCACGAGGACTCCCCGGTCAGCCAGAGCGAGACCTCGACCCCGCTGGCGACGGCGACCGCGGCCACCGTGAACGCCTGCGAGCAGCGCTCGGCGGAGTCGGCACCTGCGGTCACCTTGATCACGAGCTTCTTCGGCATATGCCGAACTGTAATCGTCGAGGGGGCAACCTCCTCCTGCAGGTGGCAGTCGGGTAGGTGCGCGGATAACGGAATCAGCGCTTCTGGTCTCGTGGGGGGACCCCAATTGGAACCGAAAGACACCATTTCTGACGGGCCGGCACCCGAGGTCGAGCACCTGGCCGAGGTCGAGCACCTGGCCGAGGCCGAGCGCCCGGCCGAGGCCGACCCCGTGGCCGAGCCCGTGACCGTGGCCGAGGCCGACGCCGCACCGGCCGTCACGCCGCCACCACCCGCCGCAACGGCCGCGACGCCGATGGCCGCCGTGCCGATGGCCGCCGTGCCGATGGCCGCCGTGCCCGTCGCGAAGCGCCCGCGCGGGCGTACCGCGCTGCTCATCGCCGCTGCCGCGGTGCTCGGCATCGCGGGCGGCACCGCCGTGGGCTACGACGTACAGGCCGGACGTGCCCCGACACCGCTGCCCGCCCTGTCGCAGCCCGATCTGGCCTACCCGGCGAAGGCGCTGCCCCCGGGCGAGGGCCCCGACCCGCTGTCCGCGTCCCAGGACCGCCGGGTCGGGACGGACGGCGACCTGCGCAAGCTGATCGTCGACCGGCCCGCGGGCTGGAGCGACGACGACGACTCCGTGCCGGGCCTCGGCGGCGGCTATGTGACCCCGGACATGTACGCCCGCTCCTCGTACAAGGAGGAGGGCTCCATGTACGAGTACTTCCTGGAGTACGACGTGCGCCGGATCGCGGCCGCCGCCTGGAAGCGCGGGCAGTACCGCACCGCCGAGGTCTACCTCGTGCAGTTCGGCTCGGGAACCGTCCAGGGGGCCCAGGACTTCGCCGAGGGCCAGCTCGCGTACATGCCCGATTCCAGGCTCGGCGGCGCGGGCAACAGCGGTGATGCGATCAAGGGCAGCGGCAACGGCCGCTACTACCTCTACAAGGTCGACCGGAAGCCGGGCTACCTGCCGTCCTACCACGCCAGGGCCACCGTGTACCGGGGCGACATCGCGGCCGACATCCACCTCTACGACACGGCACCGATCAGCAAGAAGGACATCCGCACGTTGGCCGAGAGACAGCTGGAGCGCCTGTGAACGACGTGACCACGCAGACGACCGCTCCGGACGCGACCGCCGACGCCGCGACCGCCGACGCCGGGACCGCCGCCGACGCAGCGACCGCCGGCGCCGGGACCGCTGCCCCGGGCCGTCCGCGCCGGATGATCCTCATGGCGCTTCCCGTGGTGCTGGTGGTCGCCGCGGTCGCGGGTGCGGCCGTGCGCACCGGGAACACGGTGGACGGCGCCGACCGCAGCGCCAGGACCCGCCTCTGGGAGGAGCCCGCGCACAAGCCGGGCAAGGACCCGGCCGGTGACGTGGCCCGGGGCCGGGCCTCCACCGCGCTCAGCAAGCTGCTGCTGCCGGTCCCGGCCGGCTACCGGCTCGGCCCCGACAACGGGGAGCTGGGCAACGACGGCGAGCAGAGCGGCAAGAAGGCGACCGCCGCCATGAAGCAGAACGCCCACGGCCTCGCGGGCAGGGAGCGCCGGGCCTACGAGAAGCGGATCGACAAACTCCGTATCGAGGGCATCGCAGCCCGCTCCTACACCGGGGACGCCAACAACCTGACGATCAGCACCCAGATCGTGCGGATGAAGGACAAGAAGGCCGTCCGGAACCTGCACACCTTCAGGACGGGCCTCTTCGAGGCCATCGGCATCTTCCGCACGGAGCCGAAGATCGAGGGGCACCAGCGGAACGCCAGGTGCTACGTCCTGCGCAAGGGCAGCAAGGACGCCATCGGGTCGATGAACTGTCTGGCGTACGACGGCGAGCTGAGCATCAGCCTCTCGGCCTCCGGCACCAAGCCGTTCGACCGCAAGGCCGTCGCCGAACTCCTGAAGGACCAGCTCGACCACATCGCGTCACCGGGGGAGTACGTATGACCGAGCAGACGGCAGAGACACCCGACGCGACCGCGACCGCGACCGTGCCCGCCCCCGAGGCGCCCGCCGAGGCCACCCCCGTACCGCCGCAGGCGCCGAAGCCGCCGCGGCGGGTGCTGCGGGCCGTCGCCCGGTGGACCGCCGCCGCCCTGGTCCTCGGCGGGCTCGGCACCGGTACGGCCTTCGGGATCACCTCGATGGAGCGCACCGACGTGCCCGGTCTGGCCACCGAGAGCGACGGCCGCTGGGACTACCCCCGGCTCGGCCTGCCCGCGCTCCCGGCGGGCTCGCCCCGGCCGTACAGCGACGGCAACGTCGCCGAGATCCACCACGCGGACCTGCGGCGTCTGCTGCTGCCCGCCCCGGCCGGAGCGGTCGTGGACAAGAAGCTCGACGGCGGCTGGGTGAGCACCGCGCGGTACCTCTCCGAGTACGCGAAGGGCGGGCGGTCCGACCTCGCGCAGACGCTGAAGGACTCGGCCCCGCGGCACGTCGCCGCCCGCGGCTGGACCATGCCGGACGGCACATCGACCCGGATCTATCTCGTCCGGTTCAATTCGACGGCCTTCGCCCAGTCCTTCATGGACTCGATCTCCGGGAGCGGATCCGAGGTGCCGCTCGCCGGGGCGCCCGAGACCGTTCTCGACGAGGGCTGGAGCGGCGGCGGCAAGGTGGCGGGCACCTCGTCCTACGTGTACGAGGAGGCGAAGCCGTACGGCGAGGCGCAGGTGCGCCAGGGCTACCTGGTCGCCGGTGACACGTTCGCCCTCGTCGTCCAGTCCCGCAAGGGCAGGGACGGCACCCCGAGCGTTCCGTTCCACCAGACGGTGATCCTGCAGAACCAGCTGCTGGGCTGACCCGTCCCCCGGCGGCCCCCGGCAAACCCCGGACCGGCGGGGCCGGTCCCAACCCATTAGGCTGGGGCCGGCCCCGTACTGCTGCCATAACGCTCGTTGCAAGGAGTTCCCGTGCTTGAGGCATTCTTCTCCGCCCTGCTGGTCCTGGTCTGCGTCGGCGTTCTCGCCTTCGCCGGGCTGACCGTGAAGAAGCTGTACCAGGGTCAGCGCTGACACCTCCCCTGTCCCACCTCACAGATCGTCTGAGCCGCTCATGATCGAGATTCCGTCCGACCTCCACCCGGACCTCGTCCCGCTGGCCTTCCTCCTCGGCAACTGGGCGGGCGCCGGCGTCTCCGACTTCCCCGGCGCCGAGCAGTGCAACTTCGGCCAGGAGGTCACCTTCAGCCAGGACGGACGTGACTTCCTGGAGTACGTCTCGCACACCTGGGTGCTCGACTCCGAGGGCAAGAAGGTCCGGCCGCTGGAGTCCGAGTCCGGCTACTGGCGCATCGACAAGGACCGCAAGGTCGAGGTCGTCATGGCCCGCGACCAGGGCGTCATCGAGATCTGGTACGGCGAGCTGGCCGATCAGAAGCCGCAGATCGATCTGGTCACCGACGCGGTGGCGCGGACCGCGGCCTCCGGCCCGTACACCGGTGGCAAGCGCCTGTACGGCTACGTGAAGAGCGACCTGATGTGGGTCGGTGAGAAGGCCACCCCCGAGGTGGAGCTGCGCCCGTACATGTCGGCGCACCTGAAGAAGGTCGTCACCCCGGAAGAGGTCGAGGAGATGGCGAAGAGCCTCGGTGACCTCCCGGACGACGGCATCGCCTTCTTCAAGTAGACCGCCTTCTCCGGGCAGTCCGCGGGCCCGCCGGCTCGCGGACCGTCTCGCGCAACGGCTGCGGGCGGGTGCCCACCCGGTCCTACACTGGGCGTGTGGTGAGCACCGACTGGAAGACCGACCTCCGGCAGCGCGGCTATCGGCTGACGCCGCAGCGCCAGCTCGTCCTGGAAGCCGTCGACGCGCTGGAACACGCGACACCCGACGACATCCTCTGCGAGGTGCGCAGGACCGCGTCCGGCGTGAACATCTCCACCGTCTACCGGACGCTCGAACTCCTGGAGGAGCTCGGGCTCGTCAGCCACGCCCATCTGGGGCACGGGGCACCCACGTACCACCTGGCCGACCGTCACCACCACATCCATCTGGTCTGCCGCGACTGCACCGACGTCATCGAGGCCGATGTCGCCGTCGTCGCGGAGTTCACCGCGAAGCTCCGGGACAGCTTCGGGTTCGAGACGGACATGAAGCACTTCGCGATCTTCGGCCGCTGTGCCGGGTGCACGGCGAAGGCGGCGGCCGAGAACCCCGCGGACGCGGCGGGCACCGAGGGCGCGGACGGCGCCGGCCGGCCGTAACGCCCGGCCTCTCCGGTCGTACGGTTCACACCGCGTCGTACGCTGGTCGCATGAAGAGCCCCCTGCTGTCCCTGCCCGGCGCCGTCCCCGCCGAAGGCCGCGACGAAGGCGTCGCCGCGCACTACGGCGACCTGTTCCGCGAGCAGCGCGCCCTCGCCGACGGCTCCGGTCTCGTCGACCTCTCGCACCGCGCCGTCGTCACGGTCACCGGCAGCGACCGGCTGGCCTGGCTGCACCTGCTGATCACCCAGCACGTCAGCGAACTCGCCCCGGGCCAGGCCACCGAGGCCCTGATCCTCACCGCCAACGGGCACATCGAGCACGCGCTCTACCTGGTCGACGACGGCGAGACCGTGTGGATGCACGCCGAACCCGGCACCCAGGGCGACCTGATCGCCTATCTGGAGTCCATGAAGTTCTTCTACCGGGTCGAAGTCGCCGACCGCACCGAGGACTTCGCCGTCGTGTATCTGCCGGCCGGCTCCATCGCGGAGGTCCCGGACGGCGCGACGGTACGGGAGACGGCGTACGGCCGGGACCTGTTCCTGCCCCGCGCCGGCCTGGAGGAGTACGCGGCGGCGAACGGCCCGGTGGCAGGCATCCTGGCGTACGAGGCGCTGCGCGTGGAGGCGCACCGCCCGCGCCTCGGCTTCGAGACCGACCACCGCACCATCCCGCACGAGCTGGGCCTGATCGGCACCGCCGTCCACCTCCAGAAGGGATGCTACCGGGGCCAGGAGACCGTGGCCCGGGTGCAGAACCTGGGCAAGCCGCCGCGTCGGCTGGTCTTCCTGCACCTCGACGGCAGCGAGGTGCTGCTGCCCGGACACGGCACCCCGGTGCGGCTCGCCGCGGACGGTGCCGAGGGGCGCCAGCTGGGCTTCATCACCACGTCCGCCCGCCACCACGAGCTGGGGCCGATCGCGCTGGCCCTGGTGAAGCGGAATGTGGCGGTGGACGCCGAGCTGCTCGCCGGGGACACGGCCGCCTCCCAGGAGACGGTCGTCGAGCCGTAGGGCCCGCGGTTCAGACCTCGACGACGACGGTGAACGGGCCGTGGTTCGTGAGCGAGACCCGCATGTCCGCTCCGAACCGGCCCGTCTCCACCTGCGCGCCCAGCGCCCGCAGCTGCTTCACCACCTCGTCGACCAGCGGTTCGGCGACATCGCCGGGCGCCGCCGCGTTCCAGGTGGGCCTGCGGCCCTTCCGGGCGTCCCCGTAGAGAGTGAACTGCGAAATCACCAGAAGAGGTGCATTCACGTCGGAGCAGGACTTCTCGCCCTCCAGGACGCGGAGCGACCAGAGCTTGCGGGCGAGCTGCGCCGCTTTCTCCGGGGTGTCCCCATGAGTGACTCCCACCAGCACGCACAGCCCCTCGCCGACGATTTCGCCGACCACCTCGGGCCCGCCCGCCCCGTCCGCGCCGTCGGTCACCGTGACGCTCGCGCCGTCCACCCGCTGTATCACTGCACGCATACAGACCAACCTATCTTGGGCTGAACGGGTACAGAGCATCCACATAGGACCCACCCAAGTGGCACCATGCTCGGGAGGCGGTGTGCCGACGCACCGGTCGAGGGGATGGACACAAGCATGAGTACCTATGGAACCGGGCAGTCCCCCGGCGCCGTACCGGCCACGCGAACCGGCGCCAGTACCAGCACCAGCACCATGCGGCCACCCGTGCAGCGAACCGGTCACGGTCCGGAGGACGGCCTGTCCGCCGGCCCGCAGCCCGAACTGGACACCCTGAGGCTGCCCGAGCTGCGCACACTGCGCCGCGATTCGCAGCGCGACGAGGCCGACCTCAGCTATGTGCGGCGGCTCGTCCAGGGCCGGATCGACATCCTGCGGGCCGAGCTGGCCCGCCGGCTGGATCCGGAGACACCGGTGGTGGACCGGCTCTCGGAGATCCTCGCCGACACCCCGTCCCAGCACCGCTCCTCCGCCCGGCACGTCACACTGACCACGCCCCGCAGCGACGAGTACCGCCGGCTGGCCGCCGAGACGCTCGCCGAGGTCGAGCTCTCCGACCTCGACGCCCGTACGGACGAAGAGCTGCACACCGCGATGGGGCGTCTGGTCCGCTACGAACAGCAGGTCTCCCGCCGCCGTCACCAGCTGCAACGCACCACTGACGATTGCAGTGCGGAGATCGCCCGCAGGTACCGTGACGGTGAAGCACAAGTAGACGACCTGCTCGCCTGAAGCGATCCTTCCGGGGGCGGGTTCCGCCCGTCCCCGGAAGGCCACCATGACCTCCAGCGCCGCCCCCGCCGCACCATCCGTCATACCCCCCGCTCTCCCCGTCCTGGCCGAGGTCGTACGGTCCGGCTTCGTGGAGGGCCACCACCGGGGCTCGCTGGTCGTGCTGGCCGCCGACGGCAGCGTGGAACGGTCCCTGGGCGATCCGGCGGCGCCGGTCTTCCCACGCTCCTCCAACAAGCCGATGCAGGCCGCGGCCGTGCTGCGGGCCGGGCTCGACCTGTCCGGGCAGCGGCTGGCCCTGGCCGCCGCGAGCCACTCCGGCGAGGGCTTCCACCTCGAACTCGTCCGCACGATGCTCGCCGAGCACGGACTGACGCCCGCCGATCTGCAGACCCCGCCCGATCTGCCGCTGGACCCGGTCGAGGCGGAGTCCTATCTCGCCGCGGGCCGCGTCCGGGAGCGGATCACCATGAACTGCTCCGGCAAGCACGCGGCGATGCTCGCGGCGTGCGCGGCGAACGGCTGGGACCGGGCGTCCTACCTCGACCCGGCGCACCCGCTCCAGCAGCTGGTCCACCGGGTCGTCGAGGAGGCGGCCGGCGAGCCGGTCACGGCGGTCGGCACGGACGGGTGCGGGGCGCCGCTGATGGCGATCAGCCTGGTGGGCCTGGCGCGGGCCTTCCGTACGTTCGTACTGGCGGAGCCGGGGACGGCGGAGCGCCGGGTCGGTGACGCGATGCGGGCCCACCCCGAGTACGTGGCCGGGACGCGCCGGCCCGACACGTGGCTGATGCGGGAGGTGCCCGGCTCGCTCTCCAAGATGGGCGCCGAGGCGGTACAGGCGGTGGCGCTGGCGGACGGCCGGGCGCTGGCCTTCAAGGTCGACGACGGTGCGACGCGGGCGCTCGGTCCGGTGCTGGCCCGCGCGCTGCGGCTGCTCGGCATCGACGCCCCGGTGGTCGCCAGGATCGGGCGTGCCCCGCTGCTGGGCGGCGGCGGCGAGGTCGGCGAGGTCCGGGCGGCCTTCTGACCCGTCCGCCGCACGGCGGCAAAGGGCGGGGAAGGCCGCGCGGGCCGCGGAAGGTGGCGGAAAACTGGGCGACATCCCTGATCCGTGTGCATAGCGTGGCGCGTATGGCTCTCGACATCCGCACGGTCACCACCGCCGAATTCCCCGACTGGCTGCGCGCCAAGCACACCGGCTTCCTGCGCCCCACGACAGGCACGGAGGAAGAGGCGGAACGACGCCTTCCGTACACGGACCTCTCCCGTACGCAGGGCGCGTTCGACGGCGGGCGGTGCGTGGCCACGTTCCGCTCCTTCGCCCAGGAACTCACGGTCGTCGGCGGCGCCGCGGTGCCGGCCGACGCGATCTCCAACGTCACGGTGTCGCCCACGCACCGCCGCCGCGGACTGCTCAACCGGATGATGGCCACGGACCTGGCGGCGGCGAAGGAACGCGGCGAGGTGGTCGCCACGCTGATCGCCGCCGAGTACCCGATCTACGGCCGGTACGGCTTCGGCCCGGCGACCTGGACCACCGAGTGGGAGATCGACGTGCCGAGGGCGGGCCTCGACCCGCGCTGGTCGGGCCCCTCGGAACAGGACGGCGGCCGGATCGACCTGGTGAGCGGCGCCGACGTACGCAAACTGGGCCCGGCCCTCCACGAACGGCTGCGCGCCCGGCAGCACGGCGTGATCGACCGCGACGCGCGCTGGTGGGCCGTGAACACCGGAGAGGTCCGGCCGGGCCCCGGGGCGCCCGGTTCCGAGAGCTGGACGGAGCCCTTCTACGCGGTCTACAGCAACGCCGCCGGCGAGGTGGAGGGCCTGACCGTCTACCGCGCCGACGGCCGCTGGGGCGACTCCAAGCAGCCGCTGAACCGGGCCACCGTGGTCAGCCAGATCGCCGTCACCCCGGCCGCCGAGCGCGCGCTCTGGCACTTCGTCTGCTCGATCGACTGGATCACCACGGTCCGCTCCGGCCACCGCGCCCCCGACGACCTGCTGCCGCTGCTGCTCCCGGACCCGCGCGCGGCCCGCATCGTCACCCAGGCGGACTGGCTGTGGGTGCGGCTCCTGGACGTCGTACCCGCCCTGGAGGCCCGCAGCTACGCGGTCCCCGGCACGCTCACCCTCGACGTCCACGACACCACGGGCCTGACCGCCGGCCGCTACCGCCTGGAGGCCACCCCCGCCGGCGCGAGCTGCACCCCCACCACGGCCGGCGCCGATCTCGCGCTGGACGTAAGGGAGTTGGGCACCCTCTACCTGGGCGACGAATCACCGCTCCGGCTGGCCGCCCTGGGCCGGATCGAGGAGCTCACGCCGGGCGCGGTCGTGACGGCGGAGGGGATGTTCCGGGCGGGGCGGCGGGCCTGGTGCCCGGATGTGTTCTGAGCCGGAGCCGCCCGCGTGAGTGATCCACGAAACTAGGATGGGCACCGAGGGCGGGAC